>NZ_JBHZDA010000133.1:0-6716 GCF_042755665.1 Streptomyces sp. NPDC059142 | reverse complement strand
GCGCCCGCGCCCGCGCGCGGGGGGGCGGCCCCGCCGGCGCCCGCGCCGCCCCGCGCGGCCCTCACACCCCCCCCCCCCCCCCCCCCTGGCGCTTTCCGGGCACAAACGCGGAAGGAGCCGACGTCACCTCGGTGACCGGCTCCTCTCCACTCTCAACGTATAGCGCACCGGGGGGCTTGCGGCAAGACCCCCCTCATCCCCCAGAATCACCAGTCGACCCACCAGTGTGGGGCGGTAAAGGGGGGTATTTCATGATTGACGTGATCATCGCCGGTGGTGGACCGACCGGACTGATGCTCGCCGGTGAACTGCGGCTGCACGGGGTGCGTGTGCTCGTACTGGAGCGGGAGGCGGAGCCGACCCGGCAGTCCCGCGCCCTCGGGATCCATGTCCGCAGCATCGAGATGATGGACCAGCGCGGGCTGCTGGAGCGGTTCCTGCCGCTCGGTGAGCGGTTCGCGGTCGGCGGTTTCTTCGCCGGTATGGGCAGGACGTGGCCCGAGCGGCTGGACACCGCGCACAGTTACGTCCTCGCCATCCCGCAGACCACCACCGAGCGCCTGCTGGCCGAGCACGCCACCGGACTCGGCGCCGAGATCCGGCGCGGCAGCGAGGTGGCCGGGCTGAGCCAGGACGAGCGGGGGGTGACGGTCGAACTCGCCGACGGTACGCGGATACGCACCCGCTACCTGGTCGGCTGTGACGGTGGCCGCAGTACGGTGCGCAAGCTGCTCGGGGTCGGCTTCCCCGGTGAACCCAGCAGGGTCGAGACGCTGCTGGGCGAGATGGAGGTGGGGGAGGACCCGGCGAAGGTGGCCGCCGTGGTGGCGGAGGTCCGCGCAACCCAGTACCGGTTCGGTGTCATGCCCCTGGAGGGCGGGACGTTCCGTGTCATCGTGCCCGCCGAGGGCGTGGCCGGGGACCGCGCGGTCCCGCCGGCCTTCGAGGAGTTCAAGCAGCGGTTGCGCGAGGTCGCCGGTACGGACTTCGGCGTATACACCCCGCGCCGGCTCTCCCGGTTCGGTGACGCCACGCGGCTGGCCGAGCGCTACCGTACGGGCCGGGTGCTGCTGGCCGGTGACGCGGCGCACATCCACCCGCCGACCGGCGGTCAGGGGCTCAACCTCGGGATCCAGGACGCCTACAACCTCGGCTGGAAGCTGGCCGCCGAGGTGGGCGGCTGGGCGCCCGAGGGTCTGCTGGACAGTTACCACGCGGAACGGCACCCGGTGGCCGCCGCCGTACTGGACAACACCCGCGCGCAGATGCTGCTGCTCTCCCCCGAGCCGGGGCCGCGGGCGGTGCGCCGGCTGGTGGCGGAGCTGATGGAGTTCGAGAACGTCAACGAGCACCTGATCGAGAAGATCACCGCGATCGGGGTCCGCTACGACCTCGGTGAGGGGCATGAACTGCTCGGCCGGCGGCTGCGGGACGTGGCGCTGAAGCGGGGGCGCCTGTACGGGCTGATGCACCGCGGCCGGGGGCTGCTGCTCGACCGGACCGGCGAACTCTCGGTGGCGGGCTGGGAAGACCGGATCGACCATGTCGTCGACGCGAGCGAGGAGCTGGACGTGGACGGGGTGCTGCTGCGGCCGGACGGCCATGTCGCGTGGGTCGGTGACGACCGGGCGGATCTCCTCGGTCATCTGCCCCGGTGGTTCGGCGCTCCCACCGGGTGAGAGCGGTGGGCCTGCCCTCGCCGCCTGCCCTCGCCGGGTGAGTGCGCGGCCGGGGCGGGCCCCTGGTCAGCGGGGCCGGCGCAGCCCCGCGACGAGGAGTTCGACCAGGCGGCGGGCGTCGTAACGGGGGTCGCTGTCCGCGCCGATGCAGAGGTTGCCGACGCCTCGCATCAGTTCGAAGGCCGTCAGGTCGGACCGGATCTCGTCGGCGGCGGCCGCGGCGTCGAGCAGTTCGGTGCACACCGGCACGAGGCGGTCGAGGAAGTAGGTGTGCAGCGTGTCGAAGCCGGCCTGGTCGGAGCGGAGCGCCCCGGCGAGTCCGTGCTTGGTGACCAGGAAGTCGACGAAGAGGTTGATCCACCGCCCCAGCGCGGCGTGCGGGGTCGGGCCCTCCGCCAGCAGGACCGGGCCGGCCTCGGCGCACGCCTCGACCTGGTGGCGGTAGACGGCGACGATCAGGTCGGCGCGGGTCGGGAAGTGGCGGTAGATCGTGCCCACGCCCACGCCCGCCTCGGCCGCGATGTCCCGTACCGGTGCCTCCACGCCCGAGGTGACGAAGACCGCGGCGGCGGCGTCGAGGAGCGTCTCCTTGTTGCGCCGGGCGTCCGCCCGCTTGGGCGGGGCCGCGGGCCCCGCGCTCGGGTCGCTGTCGTTCACCGCGCCGTTCCCTCCGCTGCCGGACCGCCTGCCGGTACCCCGGGAACGGTCCGTACCGGTACTTCCGGAACAAAGTTCCGTTTGTCCATCATGGCAGAGCGGGGGCCCGGCGGCCAAGCCCGGTGGCGCCGCCGGGCCGCACCCCTTACTTCTGGCGCCGCCGGTTCGCGCTCGTGAACTCCTCGTACGCCGCGACGACCTCCCGCGCCGGGCCGTCCATCCGCAGCGTGCCCGACTCCAGCCACAGCGCCCGGTCGCAGGTCTCCAGGATGGACTTGTTGCTGTGGCTGACGAGGAAGACCGTCCCGGCCTCCTCGCGCAGCGCGGCGATGCGCTCCTGGCTGCGGCGCTGGAACCGCGCGTCGCCGGTGGAGAGCGCCTCGTCGATCAGGAGGACGTCATGGCTCTTGGCCGCGGCGATCGAGAAGCGCAGCCGGGCGCCCATCCCCGAGGAGTACGTCCGCATCGGCAGCGAGATGAAGTCGCCCTTCTCGTTGATCCCGGAGAACTCCACGATGTCCTCGTAGCGCTCCCGTACCTGCTCGCGCGTCATGCCCATGGCCAGCCCGCCGAGGATGACGTTGCGCTCGCCGGTCAGATCGTTCATCAGCGCCGCGTTGACGCCGAGCAGTGAGGGCTGGCCCCGGGTGAAGACCCGGCCCCGGCTGGGCGGCAGCAGCCCCGCGACGGCCTTGAGCAGCGTCGACTTGCCGGAGCCGTTGGAGCCGATCAGGCCGATCGCCTCGCCCTTGTACGCGGCGAAGCTGACGCCCTTGACCGCGTGCACCTCGCGCGCGCCGGGGGCGGAGCGCCGGGAGAGTATCCGGCTCAGGGCGGAGGTGGCGCTGCCCCGGCCGCCCTTGGTGCCGTGGACGGTGTAGGTGATGTGCACGCCGTCGACGACGACGGTGGGGACCGGTGCGGGTGCCGCGTCCGGTTCCGGGGTCGCGTCCGGTTCCGGGGTCGCGCCCGGCTCCGGTGCGGGGTCGGTGAACGTATCAGCCACGTCCGTACTCCTCCTCGGCCTTCCAGAAGAACAGGAACCCTCCGGCACCGGCGAGCAGCGCCCAGCCGAGGGCGACGGCCCAGACGTGCGGGGGCAGTTGGGCGGCGGTGAAGCTGTCGACGAGCGCGAAGCGCATCAGGTCGATGTAGACGGCGGCCGGATTGCACTGGAGCGCCACCGTGACGAGGTGCGGCACGTTCTCGCCCTTGGTCACCCGGTCCACGCTCCACATCACGCCGGAGACGTACATCCAGGTACGCAGCAGGAACGGCATGAGCTGGGAGATGTCCGGGGTCCTGGCGGCCAGCCGCGCCAGCGCCATCGAGACACCGGTGTTGAACACCGCCTGGAGCGCGAGGGCGGGCAGTGCCAGCAGCCAGCCGGCGTCCGGGTACTCGCCGAAGCAGGCCAGGATCACCACCAGCGCGCCCAGCGAGAACAGCAGTTGCTGGAGCTGCTGGAGGGCGAGCGCGATCGGCAGGGCGGCGCGCGGGAAGTGCAGGGCCCGTACGAGACCGAGGTTGCCGGAGATCGCGCGGGTCCCCGCCATGATCGAGTTCGAGGTGAAGGTCCAGATGAAGACGCCCGTCACCAGGAACGGGACGAAGTCCGGGATGTCGCGCCTGGTGTCGAGCAGCACCCCGAAGATGAAGTAGTAGACCGTCGCGTTGAGCAGCGGGGTCATGACCTGCCAGACCTGGCCCAGCTTGGCCTGGCTGTACTGGGCGGTCAGCCGCGCCGTCGCGAACGCGGTGACGAAGTGGCGCCGCGACCAGAGCTGCCGCAGATAGTCGGGGAGCGAGGGGCGGGCGCCGCTCACGGTCAGGCCGTGCTGCCGTGCGAGGGCGCCGAGGTCGGTCCCGGGCACGGGGAGCGAGGTCGCCGCGGGGGTGTCCGGTGGTGTCGCCGTGATGGTCCTGCTCTGGCTCACAGGGGTCGCTTTCGACGGTGGCGGGGGCGGTCGTCTCCACTCCCGACGACGGGACGCTGCCGTATCGTCGCAACGTCACGGTAGGCCGAGGGTACGTCGCAACGCAACCGTATCGTCGTCACGTGGCCGGGGCGCCGGGGCGCCGCTATGCTCGGTGCCGATGACTACCGACCCCCGCACCCGCCCCGGCACCACCGCGGACCCCCGTGCCACCCGCCGGGTGCCCGCCGGCGCCGCCGTGCTCCGGGAGGACGTGACCGACGCCATCCGCGCCGCCGTCTTCGAGGAACTGGCCGCGGTCGGGTTCGCCCGGATGTCCATCGAGGGCATCGCGCGGCGCGCGGGCGTCGGCAAGACCGCCGTCTACCGCCGCTGGAAGTCCAAGCTGGAGCTGGTCCTCGACCTGGTCTCGGCCTTCGCCGCGCAGGGACTGCCCGCCCCCTCGACCGGTTCGCTGTACGGGGACGTGCGCGCCCTGCTCGAAGTGGCCTCGCACGCCCTGCGCCACCCGGTCGCCTCGCAGGTCATCCCCGATCTGCTGGTGGAGGCGGCCCGCCACCCCGAGATCTCCGACGCGATCAAGGCGGCGCTCCTGGACGGCCAGCGGGGCATCGCCGCGGTGATCGTCCGCGAGGCCGTCGCACGCGGCGAACTGCCCGAGGGCGCGGACGCCGACCGGGCGCTGGACCTGATCGTCGGGCCGCTCTACTGGCGGCTGGTCGTCGTCCGGGGCACGCTGCCCGAGGGGTATCTGGACGATCTGGCCGCCTCGGCGGTCGCCGCGCTCGGCCGGGCCTGACCGGTTCCGCCCGCCGGAGCGGCAGCATCCGCCGAAGCGGCACCGGGGTCCGTCGGAGCGGCACCTGCGCCCGGAGCGGCACCGGCGCCGGGAGCGGTACCGGCGCCCGCCGGTTCCGGGGTCTGCCCGAGGAAGACATGGCGGACGACGCGCTCCGCCGCCCGTCCGTCGTCGTACGGGCAGAACCGGGCCCGGAAGGCCGCCCGCAGTTCGGCGGAGCGGGAGCCGCGCCAGTGGCCCGAGGCGAAGATGCCGATCAGCTCGTCCTCGGTGCGGGCGATCGCGCCCGGCGGGCAGGCCCGCAGATCGAGACAGGTTCCCCGGGCCGCCTCGTACGCCTCCCGGTCGCCGTGGTGGAGGACGATCGGCCGGTCGAGGCCCGCGTAGTCGACCATCAGCGACGCGTAGTCCGTGAGCAGTACGTCGGAGGCGAGACACAGGGTCTCCACCGACGGATGGGCGGACACGTCGACGATCCGGGGGTGCGGCGGGCAGGGCGCCGGGGCGCCGTACGCGGGGTGCGCGCGGACCAGCAGCACGAAGCGCGGGCCCAGTGAGCGCGCCAGCCGCTCCGGATCGAGGGGGAGGGGCTGAGCGCGGCGGTGGTCGCGATACGCGGGGGCGTACAGGACGGCCGTGCTCCCCTCCGGGACGGACAGGGACTCCCGCAGCCGCGCGCGGCCGGCCGCCGTGGCCCGCCGGAAGACGTCCGTACGCGGGCGGCCGTACTCCAGGGTGGCGGCGGGCGAGGGGCAGACCCGCTCCCGTACCAGCGTGGAGTGGCGGTTGGCGGAGAGGGAGAAGTCCCAGCGGGCCGCGTCGGCGAGCAGCCGGGCGATGTCCGTGGTGTGCGCGGCGGCCGGCCGGTCCAGCAGATCGGTCCCGGTGGCGCCGACCGGCGTCCCGTCGTGCGTCTGGAGCAGGAGCTGTCCGCGCCGCTTGACGAGCCGGGGCTCGAAACCGGCGTCGCTGACCAGGTACCGGGAGCGGGCGAGCGCCGTCCAGTGCGCGAACGAGCCGGCGCGCACCCGGCGCGTGCCTGTCGGGACCAGATGGGTGTGGGCGGCGTCGGTGATCCAGGAGGTGCGCAGCCGCGGGGCGAGTTCGCGGGCGGCCTCCTCGATGGCCGCCGGGTCGCCGCCGTACCCGTAGACCGGTTCCCGGCCCAGGGCGTGCCCGGAGCCGGGGGAGGCGAAGACCGCGCGGTCGGCGCGGACCGGCAGCCGCCGCTGGATCCCGTAGTGCAGCCGCAGCGCGAGCGCCCGGACGGTCCGGCGCGCCGCCCGCACGCCCCGGGTCGCGCGCCCGCGTACGGCTCGCGCGGCGCACAGCACGGCGTACGTACGGTGCGCGCCGAGCCGGAGCAGCAGTGTGTGCGGGGGCGGGGAAGGCGCCCGCGCGCCGTCCGGGGCGGGCGAGGCGCGCGGGGGGCGGTAGCGGCGGTGGTGGGCGCGCGCCGCCCGGGCGAAAACGCCGCGGGTCCGGGGCCGCCCCGCCCCCCCCGGGCGCGGGGGGTGGGGGCGGGGGGGGCCGCGTGTGTGGGTGAGCGGGGGGGGGGCGGCGGGGTCGGGCGCGCGCGCGGGGGACGACGCGGGCCGGCGCTTCCGCTGGCTGATCGCGCCGCGCTCCACCGTCGTACAGCCG
>NZ_JBHZDA010000132.1:0-15509 GCF_042755665.1 Streptomyces sp. NPDC059142 | reverse complement strand
GGGTCGCCCCGGGCACGCCGGGCGCCCCGGGCGGCGGCGGTACCGCCCCGGCGCCCCCGCCCCCGCTCACGCGCGCGCCACGCGGCGGTACGGATGCCTTGCTCGTCGCGGCGTCGGCGATGTCACCGCTGCCGGAGCCGCCGCCGGGAGCGCCCGGGGCGCCGGGGGCACCGGGAGCACTCGGGGCACCGGGAGCCGGAGTGCCCGGGGCCGGGGCCGGGGTTCCGGCCTCCGGGAGGTTCAGCGCGGACGCCAGCGCCGTACGGGGCAACTGGCTGCCGCCGGACATCAGCGCGGTCGGCGCCTCGGCGGCCGAGCTCGGCGGCGGGGTGTCGTCGTCGTCCGCACCGGCGAGCGGCGGCGCGAAGACCGTCGCGGGCAGCGGTACGGAGCCGTCGTCCGGCGAGGCGGACGTCTCGCTGGTGTCGATCCCGGTCCAGGGCGTCGCCCCGGGCGGCGTGGCGGGCACCCCGTCGTTGGCCGTGGGCTCGTACGCGGCGGGGCGGGCCGAGCTGCCCTGCGAGGCGTTGGCCGGGGGCGTCCCGGCCGCCCCGGCGCCGTAACCGCCGCCGAGGGAGGCACCGGCGCCCAGGGAGCCGCCGCCACCGGCGAGGGAGGCCCCGCCGCCGAGGGAGCCGCCGCCGGGACCGCCGGACGCCGGAGCACCCGGAGTCCCGGAAGCACCAGGGGCACCCGGAGCCCCAGGAGCACCGGAGGCCCCCGGGACGGCGGAGGGCTCCGGGGCGGCGGACGGGTCCGCCGGCTTCCTGCGGTCCGGAATGCCGATCTTGTCCGCCGCGTCCTGAAGCCACTCCGGCGGCGTCAGCAGGAACGACGTCTGGTTCAGGTCGATGCGCGCCGGTGCCTCGGGCGCCGCGGCGGCCTGCGGCTCGCCCCGCGTCCCGTACTCCTCCTCGTAGCGGCGTATGACCTCGCCCACCGGCAGCCCCGGCCAGAGCGTGGCCTCACCGCTGTCCCTGGCGATCACCAGCCGCTGCCGGCCGCCGTCGGACGTCGGACCGTTCTCGCGGTCCTCCGCCCATGCCACGAAGCCGAGTTCGAACTCCCGCACCCGCACCTCGCGGTGCTGGTAGCCGGGCGCGTCGCCGTTCACCCAGTCTTCCGCGCGCTCCTGCGCCTGCGCGAAGGTCACCACCGCGCTCACCCCTCCACCGGGACGGCGCGCGCGAAGCCGCCGTCCACCATCAGGTTCGCCACGGTCTCCAGCTCCGGCGGGCTGCCCGCCAGCCGCAGCAGGAACGCGTCGAAGTCGTCGCCGCACTCCAGGAGCAGCCGCTCGACCCGCTCCTGGACCCCCCAGCCGTCCCGGTCCCGGGCGTCGTCGTACGCGGAGAACCAGACCGAACCGGTCCGCTCGCCCCGTACCTTCACCGCGAGCAGTCCGCCCTGCACGAAGGCGACCGCCAGGTAGTCCTTGGTGAGATGGTCCCGCAGGCACTTGTTGACGTAGACGAGGTCGTTGACCGCGGCCTCGTCGCGCACCGTGAAGAACGGCTGGTCCACCAGGAGCCCCAGCTCCGCGTCGAGCGCGGCGCCCACCGGGGCGCAGCCGCCGGCGGCCTTCAGGAACGAGCGGTAGGCGCCCGGCAGCCGGTAGCCCAGGTCCTCCTCCACGCCCTGCACCTGCTGCTCACCGACCGACACCGACGCCTTCGGCAGCCCGAAGTGGGCCGGCCTGGTCTCCTGGAGCGGACGCGTGCCGCGCTTGCCGTGGTCCACCTGTGCCGTCGCCAGACCGCCGTGGTGCCGCAGCAGCGCCTTGACCTCGGCCGGTACCAGCTCCATCCGGCGTGAACCCGCCACGTGGTGCCAGGTCCAGCCGTGCGGCGTGGCCACCGGCGCGATCGTGTCCCACAGTTCGTGGCCCGTCGCGGCCAGCGCCGCGTTCGCGGACACGTAGTCCGTCAGCCGCAGTTCGTCCACGCCGAACCCCTCGGGGGGCTCGGCTATCTCCGCGGCCGCGCGCGCGTACGGCGCGAAGTCCGGGTAGCCGTCGGCGTCCACCCGTACACCTCTGGGATGCCGGGAGGCCCGGACCGGGTCCGGGAAATGCACGACCTGCCCGGCATAGGCCGCGTTCGGTGGCGCGGCTTGCTGCCCGAGCCGACCTGTCGTCATGGCGGTTGCCCCCTGCTGCGCTTCCGGCTGGTTCCACAGCCCTGGTTCAGGACAGCCTATGCGGTGGGGCAAGAGGTGCCCGCGACGCTCCTCCCCCGGCCCGATCCCGCCTCCTCCCCCGGCCTGATCGCGCCCCCGCCGGGCGCCCGTACCGCCTCCGTACGGTGACAGTCAGCTACGTACCCCGCACGGCAACGACCGTCCCGCCGGGGATCCCGCCCCGCCCCTCGCACCCGGTGACCAACGGTCGCACCCCGCGTGACGCAGCGACGATTCCACGTCACGATCCGCACCGATCCTCGCCGATCTACGCGGATCGCATCCCCAGTTTCCCCACAGTGCGTCACATTTGGCAGGCTGTCCCAGCAACATGGGGGGCGTGACACCGGCGGCTACCGGCCGCCGGTGAGGGGAGGGGACCAGCACCATGCACACCGCACAGCACACGGAGCGCGCCGAGTACACCGCTCCACGCACCACCGGCGGGGCCGACGCCTCGGGCGCCCCCGTCGCTCCGCGGGCCGCCGGCGACCCGCGTCTGAGCTGGCGTTCCACCGAGGCGCAGCTCCCGCCGACGGTCCGCCGCCGCAGGGACGGCATCCTGCCGGCCGTCGCCGCCGCGCTCTCCGTCCGCGGCGAGACCCTCACCTGCACCGCGGGCAAGGCCGACCAGCCGCCCGCCCTCCACGCCCTCGTACAGGACTTCCTCGACACCCTCACCAGCGGCCAGCGCGAACGGTTCACCGGCCGCTGCCCCGAGGCCATACTGCTCTCCCGCCATCTCACCGCCGCCGAGGCCGCCCGCTCCAAGAGGGCGAGACGAAAACCCCTGACGCACAGCGAGGCCCGGCGCTCCCTCAAGCACGCCAAGCTGACCGCGCGCCGTATCCGCGAGGACGGCGACCCGCTGCACGGCAGCTACGCCCCGCCCTGCCGTTCCTGTACGGCGCTCCTCGCCCACTTCGGCGTACGGCCCGTCGACCCCACCGAGAACGGCTGACCATGCCCGACCCCCAGCGCACCGGCCACCCGCACCCGCGGCAGCACCCGCACGCGCACACCAGCACCCGCTTCTCCGTCCCGGTGGACGCCGCGCTGCGCGACGCCGGCTGGCTTCCGGGCCGCTGGGACATACAGCGTGCCGAGGAGTGGGCGGACGTGCTGCGCGCCCATGTCACCCCGGCCGGTCACCGGCTCAGCGTCTTCCCGGCCGCCGTCGAGGCGTGGGCCGAGTTCGGCGGTCTGCGCATCACCGCCCCGGGCCCCGGCCGCCAGATCGCGCCCGCCGTGCTGCGGATCGACCCCACCGCCGGGCTCCACCACGCCCGTACCCTCACCGATCTCGGCCGGTCGCTGGAGACGGAGCTGAGCCCGCTCGGCGAGGAGGGCGAGGGGCAGGCCGTACTCGCGATCGACAGCGAGGGCCGCGTGTACAGCATCGACCACACCGGGGACTGGTACCTGGGGCCGGACATCGACCTGGCGCTGAAGACGCTGATCACCGGTCTCGAACCGGCCCGCCTGACCTCCCCCTGAGACACCCCTCCGTCCTCCCCCGAGGCACCCCTCCGCCCTCCTCCTGAGACACCCCTCATTCGTCACGGAGAGTTATCGACGCGGGCGGGGCCCCCGCCCCGCCGCGCGCCGTCGCGCGCCCTCATGGGTGACGTACGCCACCACGCGCCGGACGGGGGGCGCCGTCGCGCCCAACTCCACCGCCGGGACACGGATGTGACGGAGGGACGCCCGTCCCGTCCGTCCGCCTCACACCCCCACTCTCGATCACCTGTACGAAAAAAGTCGCTGACCGGGGAGAACGCGACTAGAGTATTCGAACGAGAGTACGAGACAGCCATCGGCAGGGTGACTGAACGGGGTGGAGTGACGGAGGTGCGGCATGACCGGCTACACGCATCTGCACGTCGCGTCCGGATACTCCGCCCGCTACGGCGCCGCCCACCCCGAGCACCTCGCCCGACGGGCCGCCGAACGCGGCATGACCGCACTCGCGCTCACCGACCGTGACACCGTCACCGGCACCGTGCGCTTCGCACGCGCCTGCGCCGCCACCGGAATCCGCCCCCTCTTCGGCATCGACCTCGCCGTGGAACCCCTCGCCCCGCCCCCGCCCGCACAACGGACCCGCACCCCCGCACGCGGCGGCGCCCATGTCGTCGAACCCGCCCTGCGGATCGTCCTGCTCGCCCAGGACCGGGCCGGCTGGGCCCGGCTGTGCCGCATCACCTCGGCCGCGCACGCCGGAACCGCGGCCGGCGCGGCACCGGTCACCGTCGGATGGGACGCGCTGCGCGCACACGGCGGCCCCGGCCTGACCGTGCTGCTCGGCCCCGTCTCCGAACCCGTACGGGCACTCGCGGCCGGCCGGGACGACATCGCGGCACGGCTGCTCGCACCCTGGCACGAGATCTTCGGGGACGGCGTACGGCTGGAAACCGTCCTGCACTCCCGGCCCGGCACCGCACCGGGATCCCTGCGGCTCGCCGCCCGCACCCTGGCCCTGGCCGACCGCACCCGTACCACCGCCGTACTCTCCAACGCCGTCCGCTACGCCGACCCCGACCAGCACCGGCTCGCCGACGTCCTCGACGCCGCCCGGCTGCTGCGCCCCGTCGACCGGCGGAGCCTGGACGGCGGCCAACGCTGGCTCAAGGACGGAACCGCCATGGCGGACGCCGCCCGGCGCATCGCCGCATGCGCCGGAGCCGACCCCCGACGGGCCGCCCGGCTGCTCGCGGACACCACCGCCACCGCCGACGCCTGCACCGTCGACCCCACGGCCGACCTCGGCCTGGGCGCCCGGCACTTCCCCGAACCCGCCGTGTTCGGCGCCGGATCCCCCACGGACGGCACGGACGGCGCCGCCCGCCTGCTGCGCCAACGCTGCGAAGCCGGACTGATCCGGCGCGGCCTCGACCGGGACCCCGCCGCACGCGACCGGCTGGACGAAGAACTCAACGTGATCTCGACACTCGCGTACGACTCGTACTTCCTCGCCGTCGGCCAAGTCGTCACCGACATCCGCGAACTGGGCATCCGCGTCGCCGCCCGCGGCTCCAGCGCCGGCTCGATGGTCTGCCACACCCTCGACATCGCCACGGCCAACCCCCTCGACCACCGGCTGCTGTTCGAACGCTTCCTCAGCCTGCGCCGCGCCTCCCTCCCCGACATCGACATCGACGTGGAATCCGCCCGACGACTGGAGTGCTACGACGCGATCTTCACCCGGTTCGGCCCCGAACGGGTCGCGGTCACCGCCATGCCCGAGACCTACCGGGCCCGCCGCGCCCTGCGCGACACCGGACTCGCCCTCGGCATCGCCCCCGCCGACATCGACCGGATCGCCAAGAGCTTCCCCCACCTACGGGCCTCCGACATCACCGGCGCCCTCGCCGAACTCCCCGAACTACGCCCCCTCGCAGCCGAAGCCGACCGCTACGGCCCCCTGTGGGAACTCGCCGAAGGACTCGACTCCCTGGTCCACGGCATGGCCATGCACCCCTGCGGAGTGATCATCAGCGACGCCACACTCCTCGACCGGCTGCCCGTACAACCCACCCCCCAGGGCGACTACCCCATGGCCATGGCCGCCAAGGAGGAGATCGAAGCCCTCGGCAACATCAAACTCGACGTCCTCGGCGTACGGATGCAGTCCGCGATGGCCCACGCCGTCGCCGAGATCGAACGCGCCACCGGCGACCACATCGACCTCGACAACCCCGAACAGGTCCCCCTCGACGACGTCTTCGCGTTCAAACTCATCCAGGAGAGCCAGACCATCGGCCTGTTCCAACTCGAATCACCCGGCCAGCAGGACCTCCTCTCCCGGCTCCAGCCCCGCGACCCGCAGGACGTCATCGCCGACATCAGCCTCTTCCGGCCCGGCCCCGTCGCCGGAGGCATGCCCGAGCGATACATCGCCGCACGCCACGGCGGCACCCCCCAGTACGCCCACCCCGACCTGGAACCCGTACTCGCCGACACCTACGGCGTGACCATCTGGCACGAACAGATCATCGAAACCCTGACCATACTCACCGGCTGCGACCGCGCCATGGCCGAAATCGCCCGACGCGCCCTCGGCGACAAGAACCGCCTCCCCCGGATCAGAACCTGGTTCCACGACCAGGCACGCACACGCGGCTACAGCGCGGCGGTCCGCGACGAAATCTGGCGAACCGTCGAATCCTTCGGCGCCTACGGATTCTGCCGCGCCCACGCCGTCGCCTTCGCCGTACCCGCCCTCCAGAGCGCCTGGCTCAAAGCCCACCACCCCGCCTTCCTCCTCGCCGGACTCCTCGAACACGACCCCGGCATGTGGCCGACCCGCGTCATCGTCGCCGACGCCCGCCGACGCGGCGTCCCCGTCCTGCCCGTCGACATCAACCACTCCACCGCACACCACACCGTGGAACGGACCGACAACGAACAATGGGGCGTACGCCTCGCCCTCTCCGCCGTCCACGGCATCAGCGAAGAAGAAACCACCCGCATCGAGAAAAGCCGCCCCTACAGCTCACTCTCCGACTTCTGGCAGCGCGCCCACCCCAGCAGACCCGTCGCCGAACGCCTCGCCGAAATCGGCGCCCTCACCCCCCTCCACGACGGCCGCCTCACCCGACGCGACCTGCTCCTCCAGATCGCCGAACTCCACCGGGCCACCCGCACCCGCACCGCCGGCACAGGCCAACTCCCCCTCTCCACCGAAGCCGTCGGCGGAGCCGAACCCAGCGGCCTGCCCGAAATGACCGGACGCGAAGCCCTCGGCGCCGAACTGACCACCCTCGGCATCGACGTCACCCAGCACCTGATGGTCCACCACCACCGACTGCTCCGGGAGATCGGCGCCACCGACGCCGCCCACCTCACCACCCTGCGCGCCGGACAACAGGTCCTCGTCGCCGGAGTACGCGCCGCCACCCAGACCCCACCCATCGCCAGCGGCAAACGCATCATCTTCGTCACCCTGGAGGACAGCTCCGGCCTGGTCGACCTCGCCTTCTTCGAAGACTCCCACCCCGCCTGCGCCCACACCGTCTTCCACAGCGGCCTCCTGCTGGTCCGCGGCACCGTCCAGATACGCGGCACCCGCCGCACCGTCGTCGGCACCATGGCCTGGGACCTGGACCTCATCGCCGCCACCCGCCGCGACCACGGCCCCGAAGCCGCCCTCGCCCTCCTCGGCGCCGACCACCCGCACCCCACCCCCGCACAACCCCACCGCACCCTCACCGACGGCACCACCGGCGCCCGCCTCCACCCCTACGCCGACCTCCAGCCCGCCGGCACCCGCACCGCCGACCTCAAGAAACTCGGCTACACCAGCCCGGGGAGCGCGGGATGACCACACGCCGACAGCACATCGCCCACCTCCACCTCCACGCCCTACCCGACGAGAACCGCTACGCCGACGCACTCGACCTGCTGACCGGCATCACCCCCCACGTCCGCGCCGTACCCCCCACCGCCGTCCAACTCGACCTCACCTCGGCACTCCGCTACTTCGACCTGCCCCCCTACGACCTGGTCCAACTGGCGAAACTCCGGCTCAAAGCCCTCTACGGCATCGACAGCAGCGCCGGCCTCGCACCCAACCCCATGCTCGCCACCATGGCCGCGGACGCCTCCGCCCCCGGAGAAACCACCTGGGTCCCCGCCGACCACGCCGCCGACTGGCTGCGCCCCCGCCCCCTCACCGCACTCCCCGGCACCGGCCGCACCACCGCCGCCACCCTCGGCGGCTACGGCATCCACACCATCGGCCAGATCACCACCCTGCCCGCCACCACCCTCCAACGCCTCCTCGGCGCCGCCCCCGCACGACTCCTCGCCGAACGCGCCCGCGGCCACGACCCCCGCCCCTTCCTCCCCGAAGCACCCGCCGCCCACCTCACCACCGACCTCGTCCTCGACCGCGACAGCCTCGACCCCACCCAGCACCACCGCGCCGTCCTCGGCCTCGCCCACCACACCGGCCAGCGACTGCGCCAGGAAAAACAGGTCGCCGCCCGCCTCACCCTCACCGTCCGCTACGCCGACCGCAGCTCCACCACCCGCACCAGCACACTCCCCGAACCCACCGACCACTCCCCCGCCCTCGTCACCACCGCCCTCGGCCTCCTCACCGTCCTCGGACTCCAGCGCGCCCGCGTCCGCGCCTTCACCCTCCGCGCCGACGGCCTACGACCGGCCACCACCGCCTTCCGCCAGCTCACCCTCGACCCCGGCGACACCCGCGCCCGCGCCCTCGAAGCCGCCGCCGACCGCGGACGCCACCGCTTCGGCCGGCAAGCCGTACGCCCCGCCGCACTCGCCGACTGACCCACCGGCCACCAACCCGCACACAGGCGCCCGCACGGGCCCGAACACACCAAAGGGGCAGCACCCGCGCCCCTCCGCACGCAGACACCGCCCCGCCACCCTCGAACTCACACAGCCGCACCCCGCCGGTCCGGCAACACCGCCGACACCCGGAAACCCCCCGCATCCGTCTCCCCCGACACGAACACCCCGCCCAACGCCGTCACCCGCTCCCGCATCCCCACCAGCCCATTCCCCCCACTCGGCAACCCCGCGTCCTGCGCACCACCATCCGAAGGCCCGTTCTCCACCTGCATCGCCACCTCCGCCTCCCGATGCGCCAACCGGACCATCACCTTCGCCCCCGCCGCATGCTTCAGCACATTCGTCAACGCCTCCTGCACCACCCGGTACGCCGTCTGCTCCACCTCCCGCGCATACGACCGCGACTCCCCCTGCACCATCAGCTCCACCACCATCCCCGTATCCCGCGACTCCCCCACCAACGCCTCGATGTCCCCCATCCCAGGACCGTCCTCCGCCGCCGCGGCAGCCGCCGCGGCAGCCGCCAGACCCACCGACGCCAACGGCACCACCGACGCCGCCCCCGCCACCCCGTCCGCCTGCCGCGCCGCCACCTGCTCCCCCGCCCGCAGCACCCCCAGCATCTCCCGCAACTCCGTCAACGCCTGCCGCCCCATGTCCCCGACCAGAGCCGCGTTCTTCACCGCCTTCTGCGGATCCTTCAACGCCACCGCCTGCAACGCCGCCGCATGCACCACCATCAGACTCACCCGGTGCGCCACCACGTCGTGCATCTCCCGCGCGATCCGCGTCCGCTCCTCCGTACGCGCCCACTCCGCCCGCTGCTCCGCCCGGTCGGCCAGCAACGACAACTCCTGCTCCAGGCTGTCCGCCCGCTCCCGCAGGCTCTCCATCAGCCGCCGCCTCGCCCCCACGTACAACCCCAGCAGCAACGGCGGCGCCGTCAGCCCCACCGACATCAGCACCGCCACCACCGGCACGTACCACCGCGCCGAGTCGATCCCCGTGTCCACCACGTTCCGCGACATCCGCACGGCCGTCACGATCAGCGTCCCCGCGAACGACATCCCCGCCAGCGCCCCGATGATCCGGCGCGGCACCTCGGAAGCGGCCAGCGTGTACAGGCCGACCAGGCCCATCAGATAGCCCATCTCCGCCGGCGTGATCGCGATCGACACCAGCACCACCGCGAACGGCCACCGCCGCCGCACCAGCAGCATCGACCCGGCGATCAGCCCGAACAGCACCCCCACCGGCACGGGCAGCACCGCGGTCTGAGCGAACTGCGCCCCCTGCAACCCGCACTCCAGGGCCGACACGATCGCCAGCCCCACATCCAGCGCGACACTCCGCCGCCGCTCCCACCACCAGTAGCCACGGGCAGCCATGCCCGCAGAGTCCTGGTGTGCCCCCGTTGTGGTCATGTCTCCCAGCCTAAGGGGGCCCGCACCCCAATATCCGGCGACCTCGGGACCCCGGATCACGACGCGCCGCGCCGCGAACGCAAGCCGATCACTCGAACTGGTGAATCGCCCGTACATTCGAGCCGGAGGCCCGCATTCCGCAGGACGATCTGACGCATGACGACACTTCCCGGCACATACGCCGACTTTGAAGGACTTCGCGCCCAGGTGATCGCGCTGCGCAGGCAAGGCTCAGCCTGCGGCAGATCCGTGATCAGTTCATCAACAGCGATCCCACCGTGATCAGGCTCTACTTTCGCCAGAAGACAACCCTTAAAAGGCACAACCCGAAGACCACCCGGAAGAACATATCGGACACCTATAAGGGGTGCCTCATCATCTACGTCGCCAAGAGTGCCGATCTCTACCGTCGCGTAGAGGGCACCTGGTACGGCATAGTGTTGGGTGCTGAGCGAGCGACCTGACCGAACCTTCGGTCCGGCCGCTGATCCCCCATGGTGTAACCAGGCAGCACTGCAAGTTTTGGTCTTGTCGGTTCAGGTTCAAATCCTGATGGGGGAGCCAGCGCAGTTCGGGTCCCGACCTCACCGGTCGGGACCCGTCCTCGTTTACGCCGCGCTACCCCCCGGTATCCTGCGATTGACCATCACCCGAAGCCGAAGGGCATCCCCGTGAGCGCCAACCGCCCGGCAGCCGTCATCGTCCTCGCAGCGGGTGAAGGTACCCGCATGAAGTCGAAGACCCCCAAGGTCCTGCACGAGGTCTGCGGGCGCTCGCTCGTCGGACATGTCGTGTCCGCCGCGCAAGAGCTCGACCCGCAGGAGCTCGTCGTGGTCGTCGGCCACGCCCGCGCGCAGGTCGAGGGCCATCTCTCCGCGGCGTACGCGGGTGTGCGCACCGCCTATCAGGCCACCCAGCTCGGTACCGGGCACGCCGTGCGGATGGCGCTCCAGGAGCTGGGGAGCACGCCGCACGGGACCGTGGTCGTCGTCTGCGGGGACACCCCGCTGCTCTCCGGGGAGACGCTGAACGGGCTCGCCTCGGCGCATGCCGCCGACGGGAACGCGGTGACGGTGCTGACCGCCGAGGTGCCGGACGCGACCGGGTACGGGCGGATCGTGCGGGACGGGGCGAGCGGCGCGGTCACGGCGATCGTCGAGCACAAGGACGCGACCGACGCGCAGCGGGCGATCCGGGAGATCAACTCGGGGGTGTTCGCGTTCGACGGGCAGTTGCTCGCGGACGCGCTCGGCAAGGTGCGTACGGACAACAGTCAGGGTGAGGAGTACCTGACCGATGTGCTGGGCATTCTGCGTGAGGCGGGCCATCGGGTCGGGGCGTCGGTGGCCGGTGATCACCGGGAGATCCTGGGGATCAACAACCGGGTGCAGCTCGCGGAGGCGCGCCGGCTGCTGAACGAGCGGCTGCTGGTGCGGGCGATGCTGGCCGGGGTGACGGTGGTGGATCCGGCGTCGGTGTCGGTGGATGTGACGGTGACGTTCGAGCAGGACGCGGTGGTGCATCCGGGGACGCAGCTTCTGGGTTCGACGCATCTGGCGGAGGGCGCGGAGGTGGGGCCGAACTCGCGGTTGAAGGACACGGCCGTGGGCGCGGGTGCGCGGGTGGACAACACGGTGGCGGACGGTGCGGAGGTGGGTGAGGGCGCGACGGTGGGTCCGTACGCCTATCTGCGGCCGGGTACGCGGCTGGGGGTGCGCGCGAAGGCGGGCACGTATGTGGAGATGAAGAACGCGACGATCGGTGAGGGTACGAAGGTGCCGCATCTGTCGTACGTGGGGGACGCGACGATCGGTGAGTACACGAATATCGGTGCGGCGAGCGTGTTCGTGAACTACGACGGTGAGGCGAAGCATCACACGACGGTCGGTTCACACTGCAAGACGGGTTCGGACAACATGTTTGTGGCGCCCGTCACGGTCGGGGACGGTGCTTACACCGCTGCCGGGTCGGTGATCACGAAGGATGTACCGGCGGGTTCGTTGGCCGTGGCCCGTGGCCAGCAGCGGAATATCGAGGGTTGGGTGGCGCGGAAGCGTCCGGGGAGTGCCGCCGCGCAGGCGGCGGCGTCGGCGTCCGGGGGCGTCGCGGGGGAAAGCTGACCGGAAAGAGGCGCACCGATCACGGCGTACCGTGATAACTGCACATCTGCACGATTCGGCTGGCTTGCAGGGACGCCTCGCAGGGACGCGCGGGCTCGGCGGCCATCAACACGTCTGAGGAGACAGTGCTGTGACCGGGATCAAGACGACCGGCGAGAAGAAGTTGATGCTCTTCTCCGGCCGCGCCCACCCCGAGCTGGCCGAGGAGGTCGCGCACCAACTCGGTGTCGGAATTGTGCCGACCAAGGCGTTCGATTTCGCCAACGGCGAGATCTATGTCCGCTATCAGGAGTCGGCCCGCGGTGCGGACTGTTTCCTGATCCAGAGCCATACCGCTCCGATCAATAAGTGGATCATGGAGCAGCTCATCATGATCGATGCTCTGAAACGGGCGTCGGCGCGGAGCATCACGGTGATCGTGCCGTTCTACGGGTATGCGCGTCAGGACAAGAAGCACCGTGGCCGGGAGCCGATCTCGGCGCGGCTGGTGGCGGATCTGATGAAGACGGCGGGTGCGGACCGGATCTTGACGGTGGATCTGCACACGGACCAGATCCAGGGCTTCTTCGACGGTCCGGTGGATCATCTGTTCGCGCTGCCGGTGCTGGCGGATTACGTGGCGGGGAAGGTGGACCGGTCGAAGCTGACGGTGGTCTCCCCGGACGCGGGCCGGGTGCGGGTGGCGGATCGCTGGTGCGACCGGCTGGGTGCGCCGCTGGCGATCGTGCACAAGCGGCGGGACAAGGATGTCGCGAATCAGGTGACGGTGCACGAGGTCGTCGGCAATGTGTCGGGCCGGGTGTGTGTGCTGGTGGACGACATGATCGACACCGGTGGCACGATCTGTGCGGCGGCGGACGCGCTCTTCGCGCACGGTGCGGAGGACGTGATAGTCACGGCGACGCACGGTGTGCTGTCGGGTCCGGCGGCGGATCGTCTGAAGAATTCGAAGGTGAGCGAGTTCGTGTTCACGAATTCGCTGCCGGATCCGGGCAATCTGGATCTGGACAAGATCACGGTGCTGTCGATCGCGCCGACGATCGCGCGGGCGGTGCGTGAGGTGTTCGAGGACGGTTCGGTGACGAGCCTCTTCGAGGAGCAGGCGTGAGCGCGGGCCGCTGACGCCGGTGGCCGGTTGTCGGCTGTCCGGGCCGGTGGCCTGCTGAAAGATCGATTTCTGGGGCGGCCTCCCCGCCGGGTAGACTCATGGAGTTGCTCGGCGAGGGAGGCCGCACCTGTGTGCGGCTGGTCCGTTATCGACGCGCTCTTCGTAGCAGGCCCGTTGTGGCCGGGTGACGGCCCGATTTCCTGTTCCGCGGGAATCCGCGTTACTTACGAGGAGTGCGTCAGCCATGGCTGAAGTGAAGATCAGCGCCGAGATCCGTACCGAGTTCGGCAAGGGTGTGGCCCGCCGTACGCGTGTCGCCGGCAAGGTCCCCGCGGTCGTCTACGGCCACGGTGCGGACACGGTCCACGTCACCCTGCCGGGTCACGACCTGATGATGGCGCTGAAGACGGCGAACGCGCTGATCAGCCTGGACATCGAGGGCCGCAGCGAGCTGGTCATCCCGAAGGCCGTGCAGCGCAACGCGATCAAGGGTCACATCGAGCACGTCGACCTGCTCGCGGTGAAGCGCGGCGAGAAGGTCTCCGTCGAGGTGGCGGTGCACACCGAGGGTGACCTGGCGCCGGGTGCGAACCTGCTGGAGAACGTGCTCAACACGCTGACCGTCGAGGCCGAGGCCACGCACATCCCGGAGTCGGTCACGGTCTCCGTGGAGGGTCTGGACGCCGGTGCGTCGATCCTGGCGAAGGACGTTCCGCTGCCGTCGGGCACGACGCTGGTGACGGACGAGGACGCGGTGGTCATCCAGGTTCTGGCCGCGCAGGCCGAGGAGCCGGCGGACGAGGCCGAGGCCGAGGGTTCCGAGGGCTGATCCTCCGGACGGTTTTCACGGGGTGGCGGGCCTGTCGGGCCGGCCACCCCGTTCGCTGTATCCACCTTCTGTTGTACGAGTGCGCGAGGAGAGTCGGCTCGGATGTCCATGGATGCCAATGCCCCCTGGCTGATCGTGGGCCTGGGGAATCCCGGGCCCGGTTACGCGGCCAACCGGCACAATGTCGGGTTCATGGTGGCCGATCTGCTGGCGGAGCGGGTCGGCGGCTCGTTCCGGCGGGCGCAGAAGGCGCAGGCGCAGGTGGTGGAGGGCCGGCTGGGGGGTCCTGGTCCTGCGGGCCGGCGGGTGGTGCTGGCGAAGCCCGCGTCGTACATGAACCTGTCGGGTGGTCCGGTGACGGCGCTGCGGGATTTCTACAAGGTGGAGACGGCGCGGATCGTGGCGGTCCATGACGAGCTGGACATCGACTACGGGGTGCTGCGGCTGAAGCTGGGGGGCGGGGACAACGGCCACAACGGTCTGAAGTCGATGACGAAGGCGATGGGGCCCGAGTACCACCGGGTGCGGTTCGGGATCGGCCGGCCGCCGGGGCGGATGCAGGTGGCGGATTTCGTGCTGAAGGATTTCTCGTCGGTGGAGCGCAAGGAGCTGGCGTATTTCGTGGATCGTGCGGCGGATGCGGTGGAGGCTCTGGTGATGGATGGGCTGGAGCGCGCGCAGAGCACGTACAACTCCTGACAAGTCGCCGCATTGCCGTGCTTTCCCCGGCCCGTGGTTTGACCGGGCGCGTTCCCATGGCCAAGGATCCGGCCCTATGAGCCCTGTGAGCCCTGGGAAGCGGAAGAAGGGGGCCGGCAAGGGGAAGCGCAAGCCGGCCCCGTCGGCCCGTATCGTCTCGTTCGGTCATCGG
Source organism: Streptomyces sp. NPDC059142 (assembly GCF_042755665.1). Lineage (NCBI taxonomy): Bacteria > Bacillati > Actinomycetota > Actinomycetes > Kitasatosporales > Streptomycetaceae > Streptomyces > Streptomyces sp. NPDC059142. Next base: position 655 of record NZ_JBHZDA010000132.1, on the reverse strand, counting down.
GCGGTGATGGCTGTGATCGTGCTGTTGCTGCTGGTGGCGGGCGTGTGGACGTCGTGGAGCGACGCGCAGCACGTGGTGCTGTCCAAGGGCCGGGAGCACGGGACCCTGACGGTGACGGGGTGCCGGGACGGCGTGTGTTCGGGGCGGTATGCGGCGGATGGTCCGGGGGGTGAGCCGGGGCGGATGACGATCGAGGAGTCCGTCGCGGTGCGCAAGGGTGACCGGCTTCCGGTGGTGGTGAAGCCGGGGACGACGGAGCTGGTGCGTACGGGGACGGCGGGTCTGCTGTACGCGTGGGTGCCGTTGGGTGGTGCGCTGCTGCTGGCGTCGTTGGTGATCGGGGGCGGGCTGCGGCTGACGCGGACGGCGTGGGGTGTGGCGGTGGCGGGCGGGGTGCTGCTGGTGGCGACGTTCTTCGCGCTGTGAGCGGCCCTCTCAAGGCCCCTTGAGCCGTCCCTGTGCGAGCCGTCCCGGTGTGAGCCGTTCCTGTGCGCCGTCCCGTGCGCCGTCTCTTCGTGTCATGACGTACGTACGAGGTCTGCCCCCGCCCGGGGATCCGGGGGCGGGGGCGACCCCCGTAAGGGGGGGGGCGGGGCGCCCGGGGTGGGGTGTTCGGCGGCGTCGCCCGTGTGCGGGATCAGCACAGCGCGGGGCG
>NZ_JBHZDA010000131.1:15276-15549 GCF_042755665.1 Streptomyces sp. NPDC059142 | reverse complement strand
CCGTCCGGCTCCCTTTCAGTCGGTGGCGGGGTCCGAGGGGCCCGAGGAGCGGGAGGAGTCCGTCGGGCCGGACGTGATCCCCGCGACCAGTTCGTCCGCCGCCGTGTACGGGTCCAGCGCGCCGGCCACGATGCGCTCGGCGAGCGCGCCCAGACGGCGGTCGCCGTGCAGGTCCCCGATGCGCCGGCGCAGGGTCGTGACGGCGATGGTCTCCACCTCGTGGGCCGCGCGGGCGGCCCGGCGCTCGGCGAGGACGCCGTGCGCCACCATCAC
>NZ_JBHZDA010000131.1:0-15266 GCF_042755665.1 Streptomyces sp. NPDC059142 | reverse complement strand
GGGTAGGGGAGTCCGTGGGTGATGACGTTCGATTCCAGGGCGACCACGGGGTGGCCGGCGGCGAGCGCCGGTGCCCCCACAGCGGGGAAAAACACCGGGACCCGCCCGGGGGGGGCGGGGGCGGGGGCGTGACGGGTTTGGTAGCCACATGGTGGGCCGCGCGGGCGGCCCGGCGCTCGGCGAGGACGCCGTGCTCCTCCATCCAGGCGCGGTGCTTCTCCAGCGCCTCCACCACCTCGTCGGTGCCCTCGCCCCGGGCGGCGACGGTCTTCACGATCGGCGGACGCCAGTCGCCGGGGCCCCGGGACTCGCCGAGGCCGAGCATGTGGTTCAGCTCGCGGGCCGTGGCGTCGGCGCCGTCGCGGTCGGCCTTGTTGACCACGTACACATCACCGATCTCCAGGATCCCCGCCTTGGCGGCCTGGATGCCGTCGCCCATGCCGGGCGCCAGCAGCACCACCGAGGTGTCGGCCTGCGAGGCGATCTCGACCTCCGACTGGCCGACGCCGACCGTCTCCACGATGATCACGTCGCATCCCGCCGCGTCCAGCACCCGGATCGCCTGCGGGGCCGCCCAGGCCAGACCTCCGAGATGGCCGCGCGTCGCCATCGACCGGATGTAGACGCCCGGGTCGGAGGCGTGCTCGGACATCCGGACCCGGTCGCCGAGGAGCGCGCCGCCGGAGAAGGGGGACGAGGGGTCGACCGCCAGTACGGCGACCCGCTTCCCCGCCCTGCGGTACGCGGAGACCAGCGCCGAGGTGGAGGTCGACTTGCCGACACCGGGCGATCCGGTCAGGCCGACGACGTACGCGTTCCCCGCGAGCGGGGCCAGTGCCGCCATCACCTCGCGGAGCTGCGGGGACGCCCCCTCGACCAGGGAGATCAGCCGGGCCACGGCCCGCGGCCGGCCCTCGCGTGCCTGGGCCACCAGCCCGGGGACGTCCTGCATCACAGCTCCGTTCCTCTCACGCCGCCCTGCCGCGGCTCCCCGTACGACCGGACGTACGACCGGACCCCGTCCGACCGGCCCCCGTCCGACCCGACGCGGTACGACCGGACGTACGACCGGACCGCGTACGGCGGGACCCCGTCCGGCCACGCCCGGCCGCACCGCCGCGGATATGGCTGAAATACGGTCACGCTCACGGTCACGGCACGCGGACGATCAGCGCGTCCCCCTGGCCGCCGCCTCCGCAGAGCGCCGCCGCGCCGGTCCCGCCGCCGCGCCGCTTCAGCTCCAGCGCGAGATGGAGCACCAGCCGGGCGCCGGACATCCCGATCGGGTGGCCCAGCGCGATCGCACCCCCGTTCACGTTCACCTTTTCCGGGGACACGCCGAGGTCCTTCATGGACTGCACGGCGACCGCCGCGAACGCCTCGTTGATCTCGATCAGATCCAGGTCGTCGATGTCGAGGCCGTCCTTGTCCAGAGCGTGCCTGATCGCGTTCGAGGGCTGGGACTGGAGCGAGTTGTCCGGGCCCGCCACATTGCCGTGCGCGCCGATCTCGGCCAGCCACTCCAGGCCCAGCTCCTCGGCCTTCGCCCTGCTCATGACGACGACGGCCGCCGCGCCGTCGGAGATCTGCGAGGAGGTGCCCGCGGTGATCGTGCCGTCCGCGGCGAACGCGGGACGCAGCCGCGCCAGCGACTCCACGGTGGTCTCGGGACGGATCCCCTCGTCCTGCGAGAAGAGGACCGGCTCGCCCTTGCGCTGCGGGATCTCGACCGGAGTGATCTCCTCCTCGAAGATCCCGTTCTTCCGGGCGGCGGCGGCCCGCTGGTGGGAGAGGGCGCCGAACTCGTCCTGCGGGAGGCGCGCGATGCCCAGCCGGGCGTTGTGCTTCTCCGTGGAGGCGCCCATGGCGATGGACTCGAAGGAGTCGGTGAGCCCGTCGTACGCCATGGAGTCCAGCATCTCGATGGCGCCGTACTTGTGGCCCTCGCGGGACTTGGGCAGCAGGTGTGGGGCGTTCGTCATCGATTCCTGGCCACCGGCGACGACGATGTCGAACTCACCCGCGCGGATGAGCTGGTCCGCCAGCGCGATCGCGTCGAGCCCGGAGAGACAGACCTTGTTGACGGTGAGTGCGGGGACGCTCATCGGGATGCCGCCCTTGACGGCCGCCTGGCGCGCCGGGATCTGCCCCGCCCCGGCCTGGAGCACCTGTCCCATGATCACGTACTGCACCTGGTCGCCGGCGATCCCGGCCCGTTCCAGGGCGGCCTTGATCGCGAAACCGCCCAGGTCGGCGCCGGAGAAGGTGGTGAGCGAGCCGAGGAGCCGTCCCATGGGGGTACGGGCACCGGCGACGATCACGGAGGTGGTGGTGTTCGTTCCAGACATGGGACGCGATCCCCTTTGTGTGCGGCTGCGTGCGGCCTGAGGTGCGGACGGTGGGCCCGCCGCCGTGTGAACGACGGTTCACTTCAAATGTACTGAGCGGTACGGGTCCGGGTCACCCGGCGGCACATGTGACGGCTCGCACGTTGCGTAATCACCTCCCTACCGCTGCACTGTCTGCATGCTGACGAGAATCGACCACATCGGAATCGCCTGTCGCGACCTCGACAAGACCGTCGAGTTCTACCGGTCCACGTACGGGTTCGAGGTGTTCCACACCGAGGTCAACGAGGAGCAGGGCGTCCGCGAGGCCATGCTCAAGATCAACGAGACCTCCGACGGCGGAGCCTCGTACCTCCAGCTCCTCGAACCCACCCGGGAGGATTCGGCCGTCGGCAAGTGGCTGGCCAAGAACGGGGAGGGCGTGCACCACATCGCGTTCGGTACCGCCGACGTGGACGGGGACGCCCAGGCCGTGCGGGACAAGGGTGTACGGGTCCTCTACGACGAGCCGCGCACCGGCTCGATGGGGTCCCGCATCACGTTCCTCCACCCCAAGGACTGCCACGGCGTACTCACAGAACTGGTCACCTCCCGCCCGGAGCACTGACCTTAAGGATTCCCGGCCCGGTAGAGTGGCGCATCCGGGCCGGGGCCGGGCCGGGGCCGCGCCCCTGTCAATGATCTGTCACCATTCCCCCGGGGGTCCGTTCGCCGAGAACGGTGCCCAATAGGGCAGTTGCGACCAGGGGACGGATGGGACCGCGCAGTGCGGGGCTACGAAAGCCAGCAGAGCCACCGAGCTGAGGACGACCACCTCTCGCGGTTCGAAGCCGAGATGGACCGGCTGAAGACCGCGCGGGAGAAGGCCGTCCAGCACGCCGAGGACCTCGGTTACCAGGTCGAGGTGTTGCGCGCCAAGCTCCACGAGGCACGGCGCGCTCTGGCGACCCGTCCTTCTTCCTCGTACGACAGTGGCGACCTCGGCTATCAGGCCGAACAGCATCTGCGGAACGCGCAGATGCAGGCCGAGCAGATGCGCCAGGACGCCGAGCGCGAGCTGCGCGACGCGCGCGCCCAGACGCAGCGCATTCTCCAGGAGCACGCCGAGCACCAGGCGCGGCTCCAGGCGGAGCTGCACACGGAGGCCGTCCAGCGCCGCCAGCGGCTCGACCAGGAGCTGGCGGAGCGCCGGCAGACCGTCGAGTCCCACGTCAACGAGAACGTCGCCTGGGCCGAACAGCTCCGTGCCCGTACGGAGGCCCAGGCCAGGCGGCTGATGGACGAGTCGCGCGCCGAGGTCGAGCAGTCGCTCGCCGCCGCGCGCGCCGAGGCCGCGCGGGTGACCGACGAGGCGCGGCGCCGGCTGGGCTCCGAGGCCGAGACGGCCAGGGCCGAGGCCGAGGCGCTGCTGCTGCGGGCCCGCAGGGACGCCGAGCGGATGCTGAACGCCGCCTCGTCGCAGGCGCAGGAGGCCACCAGCCACGCCGAACAGCTCCGTACCTCCACCACCGCCGAGGCCGACCAGACCCGCCAGCAGGCCACCGAGCTGAGCCGCGCCGCCGAGCAGCGGATGCAGGCCGCCGAGGAGCGGCTGCGGGAGGCCAGGGCCGAGGCCGAGAAGGTCGTCACGGAGGCGAAGGAGACCGCGGCCAAGCGGCTCTCCGGCGCCGATTCGCAGAACGAGCAGCGCACGCGTACCGCCAAGTCGGAGATCGCCCGGCTGGTCAACGAGGCGACCAAGGAGGCCGAGGCCACCAAGGCGGACGCCGAGCAGGCCCTCGCCGACGCCCGCGCCGAGGGCGAGAAGCTGGTCGCGGAGGCCGCCGAGAAGGCCCGCGCGGTCGCCGCCGAGGACACCGCGGCCCAGCTCGCCAAGGCGGCCCGTACCGCCGAAGAGGTCCTGACGAAGGCGTCCGACGACGCGCAGGCCACCACCCGCTCGGCGAGCGAGGAGGCCGAAAGGATCCGCCACGAGGCCGAGGCCGAGGCGGACCGGCTGCGCGGCGAGGCCGCCGAACAGGCCGACCAGCTCAAGGGCGCGGCCAAGGACGACACCAAGGAGTACCGCGCCAAGACGGTCGAGCTCCAGGAGGAGGCGCGCCGGCTGCGCGGCGAGGCCGAGCAGCTCAGGTCCGAGGCGGTCGCGGAGGGCGAGCGGATCCGCGGCGAGGCCCGCAGGGAGGCCGTCCAGCAGATCGAGGAGGCGGCCAGGTCCGCCGAGGAACTGCTGACGAAGGCGAAGGCGGACGCGGACGAGCTGCGCACGAGCGCGACGTCCGAGAGCGAGCGGGTCCGCACCGAGGCCATCGAGCGCGCCACGACGCTGCGCCGGCAGGCCGAGGAGACCCTGGAGCGCACCCGCGCCGAGGCCGAGCGGCTGCGCGAGGAGGGCGAGGACCTCGCCCAGGTCATGAAGGCCGCCGCCGAACAGGCCGCCGCCGAGCTGCGCGAGGAGGCCGAGCGGGGCGTCGAGGCCCGCAAGGCCGAGGCGGCCGGCGAGCTGACCCGGCTGCACACGGAGGCGGAGACGCGCTTCGCGTCCGCCGAGGAGGCGCTGACCGAGGCGCGCGCCGAGGGCGAGCGGATCCGCCGCGAGGCGGCCGAGGAGGCCGAGCGGCTGCGCACGGAGACCGCGGAGCGCGGCCGTACGCTCCAGGCCCAGGCCGAGGAGGAGGCCGAGCGGCTGCGCACGGAGGCGGCCCAGGACGCCTCGGCGTCCCGTGCCGAGGCGGAGAACGCGGCGGTACGGCTGCGTACGGAGGCCGCTTCCGAGGCGGAGCGGCTCAAGACCGAGGCGCAGGAGAGCGCCGACCGGATCAGGGCGGAGGCGGGCGCCGCCGCCGAGCGGGTCGCCGCCGAGGCCGCCGAGGCGCTGGCCGCCGCGCAGGAGGAGGCGACCCGTCGCCGCCGCGAGGCCGAGGAGACCCTGACGGGCGCCCGCGCCGAGGCGGAGCAGGAGCGCGAGCGCGCCCGCGAGCAGAGCGAGGAACTGCTCGCGTCGGCCCGTAAACGGGTCGAGGACGCGCAGACCGAGGCACAGCGGCTGGTGGGCGAGGCCGACTACCGCGCCACGGAGCTGGTCGCCGCCGCCGAGCAGACCGCCCAGCAGGTACGGGACGCGGTCGCGGGGCTGCACGACCAGGCCGAGCAGGAGATCCTGGCGCAGCGGGTCGCCGCCGAGGAGGCCGCGGACCAGCTCCAGGCGGAGACGCGCGAGGAGACCGACCGGGCACGGGCGGAGGCGCGCGCCGAGCGGGAGCGGGCCACCGCGGAGGCGAACCAGCTCCGTACCCGTGTCCAGGCGGAGACGGAGGCCGCCCAGGCGCTCGCCGAACGCACCGTCAACGACGCGATCGGGGAGGCGGAGCGGCTGCGCGCCGACACCGCCGAGTACGCGCAGCGGGTACGGACGGAGGCGTCGGACGCCCTGTCGGCGGCGGAGCAGGACGCGTCCCGCAGCCGCGCCGAGGCCCGTGAGGACGCCAACCGGATGCGGGGCGACGCCGCCACGCAGGCCGACCGGCTCATCAACGAGGCCGCGGGCGAGTCCGAGCGGATGCGCGCGGAGGCCGCCGAGACGGTGAACGCCGCGCAGCAGACCGCGGAGCGGGTACGGACCGAGGCCGAGCAGCTCAAGCGGGAGAGCGAGGCCACGGCCGAGCGGGTCAGGAACGAGGCGCAGGAGGAGACGGACTGGCTGCTCGACGAGGCGCGCAAGGACGCGGCGAAGCGCCGCTCCGACGCCGCCGAGCAGGCGGACCAGCTCGTCAACAAGGCCCAGGAGGAAGGGCTGCGCGCCGCCACGGAGGCCGAGAAGCAGGCCGACACGCTGGTGGGCGCCGCCCGCAAGGAGGCCGCCCGGATCACCTCGGACGCGACGGTCGACGGGAACTCCCTCGTGGAGCAGGCCCGTTCGGACGCGAACGAGCTGCTGGTGGGGGCGCGCCGGGACGCGACGGCCATACGGGAGCGGGGCGAGGAGCTGCGCAGGCGCGTCGAGAACGAGATCGAGCAACTCCACGAGCGGGCGCGGCGCGAGACGTCCGAGCAGCTCAGGACGGCGGGCGAGCGCGTCGACAAGCTGATGAAGGCCGCCGACGAGCAGCGCACCGAGGCCGAGGAGAAGGCCAAGGAGCTGGTCGCGGACGCCAATTCGGAGGCGAGTTCGGTCCGGATCGCGGCGGTGCGCAAGGCGGAGGGGCTCCTCAAGGAGGCCGAGCAGAAGAAGGCCACCCTGGTCAGGGAGGCCGAGCAACTGCGCGCCGAGGCCGCCGCCGAGGCGAAACAGATGGTCGACGAGGGCAAGCACGAGCTGGATGTGCTGGTGCGCAGGCGTGAGGACATCCAGGCGGAGATCTCCCGTGTCCAGGATGTGCTGGAGGCGCTGGAGTCGTTCGAGACACCGTCAGGCGGCGGGAAGGACAATCCCGTCAAGGCGGGCGCCGTGGCCGGAACCACTCGTTCGAGTAGCAAGTCCTCCGACGGTTAGACCGTCGGACCATGCGGCGATCAGGGGGCGGTGTACCCGCCCCCCACGTCGTCGTTCCCCCGATCGTGGGACGCTCCAGGTGTCTCCTGAGGGCGACTTGCCACTCAAAAGGCTGGACATTCTCCATATCAAAGCTGCATCGACTCGGTGACACGCCGCTCAGGCCCCTAGGATTCCTTCTATCACCTCACCGGTCTCATTCGACAGGAACCCCATGAGCGACACTTCCTCCCCATTCGGCTTCGAGCTCGTGCGGCGTGGTTACGACCGCGGTCAGGTGGACGACCGCATTACCAAACTCGTCGCCGACCGTGACAGTGCACTGGCCCGCATCACCGCTCTCGAAAAGCGCATCGAGGAACTCCACCTCGAGACGCAGAACGCCCAGGCCCAGGTCAGCGACGCCGAGCCGTCGTACGCCGGTCTCGGCGCCCGCGTCGAGAAGATCCTCCGCCTCGCCGAGGAGGAGGCGAAGGACCTGCGCGAGGAGGCCCGTCGCGCGGCGGAACAGCACCGTGAGCTCGCCGAGTCGGCGGCCCAGCAGGTACGCAACGACGCCGAGGCGTTCGCCGTCGAGCGCAAGGCGAAGGCCGAGGACGAGGGCGTCCGTATCGTCGACAAGGCGAAGGGCGACGCGGCGACGCTCCGTTCGGACGCGCAGAAGGACGCGCAGTCCAAGCGCGAGGAGGCCGACGCGCTCTTCGAGGAGACCCGTGCCAAGGCCGCCCAGGCCGCCACGGACTTCGAGACGAACCTCGCCAAGCGGCGTGAGCAGTCGGAGCGCGACCTGGCGTCCCGTCAGGCCAAGGCCGAGAAGCGCCTGGCGGAGATCGAGCACCGCGCCGAGCAGCTTCGTCTGGAGGCCGAGAAGCTGCGTACCGACGCGGAGCGCAGGGCCCGTCAGACGGTCGAGACGGCGCAGCGTCAGTCCGAGGACATCGTGGCGGACGCGAACGCCAAGGCCGACCGGATCCGCAGCGAATCGGAGCGCGAGCTGGCGGCGCTCACGAACCGCCGCGACTCGATCAACGCCCAGCTCACCAACGTCCGCGAGATGCTGGCGACGCTGACGGGTGCCGCGGTGGCCGCCGCCGGCTCCCCGGCGGACGACGAGCCGATCTCCCGTGGGGTCCCGGCGCAGCAGTCGCGCTGATCCACCACGGCTCCGGCCGATCGATCGGGTAACGATCGCGCAGCCCCCTGTCACTCCGGTGGCGGGGGGCTTTGCGCGCGTTTAGGTTGGCCGCATGATCGAGGTAGAGGGGCTCACCAAACGCTTCGGCCGCAAGGTGGCGGTCGATCACCTCTCCTTCCAGGTGCGGCCCGGCGTGGTGACGGGCTTCCTCGGTCCCAACGGGGCGGGCAAGTCGACCACGATGCGGATGATGCTCGGCCTGGACCATCCGACGGGAGGCTCGGTCCGGATCGACGGACGGCACTACCGGGACCTCGCGGAACCCCTGAAGCACATCGGGGCGCTGCTGGAGGCCAAGTCGATGCACGGGGGCCGAACCGCGTACAACAACCTCCTCTGTCTGGCGCAGAGCAACCGGATCCCGGCGTCCCGGGTCGACGACGTCCTCGACGTGGTCGGACTGACGGCGGTGGCGCGGAAGAAGTCGAAGGGATTCTCCCTCGGGATGGGGCAGCGGCTCGGTATCGCGGCGGCGCTGCTCGGTGATCCGGAGATCTTGATGTTCGACGAACCGGTGAATGGCCTGGACCCCGAGGGAATCCACTGGATCCGCAATCTTATGAAGGCGCTTGCACACGAAGGACGCACGATCTTCGTATCCAGTCACTTGATGAGCGAAATGGCCCTGACCGCCGATCACTTGATCGTGATCGGACAGGGCAGACTGCTCGCGAACACATCGATGGCCGACTTCATCCACGCGAATTCCCGGAGTTACGCGCGGCTGCGTTCCCCGCAGCCCGAGCAGTTGAGGGACGCGCTGCACGAGGCGGGTTTCACGGCGGCGGACGCGGCCGGCGGGGTCCTGGAGGTCGACGGCGCGACCACGGAGGAGCTGGGTGAGCTGGCCGCGCGCCACGGGATCGTGCTGCACGAGCTGAGTGCCCAGCGCGCCTCCCTCGAAGAAGCGTTCATGCGGATGACGGCGGAGTCGGTCGAGTACCACTCCCGCGGGTCCGGCGAGAGCCAGGGGGTCTGACCATGGCATCGGTTCCTGCGGTCCTCCGCTCCGAGTGGACCAAGATCCGTACGGTCCCCTCCACGACCTGGACGCTGGTCAGCGCGCTGGTGGTGACGGTGGCCCTGGGCGGGGCGCTCTCCGCGGTGGTGAACTCCCAGTTCGGCACGTTGTCGGAGATGGAGCGGGCGACCTTCGACCCGACGTACACCAGCTTCTCGGGGATGGTTCTCGGGCAGCTCGCGATGGTGGTCTTCGGGGTGCTGGTGGTCGGCTCCGAGTACAGCTCGGGGATGATCCGCGCCTCGCTGGCGGCCGTACCGCGGCGCGCCACGTTCCTCTTCGGCAAGATCCTGGTGGCCGGGGTGCTGGCGCTGGTGGTCGGGCTGATCACCGGCTTCCTGGCGTTCTTCCTGGGGCAGGCGCTGCTCGGGGACCACGGCACGACGCTCGGCGAGCCGAACGTGCTGCGCGCGGTGATCGGCAGCGGTCTCTACATGACGCTGATCGCGCTGTTCTCGATGGGCGTCGCCGCGATGCTGCGCAGCTCGATCCTCTCGCTCGGCATCCTGATGCCGTTCTTCTTCCTCGTCTCGCAGATCCTCGCAGCCGTCCCGGGCGCCAAGGAGGTCGCCCGGTACTTCCCCGACCAGGCGGGACGCCAGATCACCCAGGTGGTCACCGGGGCCCTGAACTCGACCCCGGCGCCGTACGGCCCGTGGGAGGGGCTGGGGATCATGGCGCTGTGGGTGGTGGCCGCGCTGGCGGGCGGATACGCCGTACTGAAGAAGCGCGACGCGTAGCGTCCGGCCCCGGCGCGGAAGCGCGGGCCAGGCTTCCCGTGGCCGGCTCTTCGGGCGCCCCGTGGCCGGCTCGTCAGGCGCCCCGTGGCCGACTCGCCGCGCGCCCCGTGGCCGACTCTCCACACGCTCCGTGCCCGATCCGCCACACGCCCCGCGGCCGACTCTCCGCCGGAACGACTTGGCCGGAACCGTCAACGCCTGGATATCCTCCTAACTCTAACGGGGGCCTTCGGCCCGGACCGGCCACTGCCCCGACGACCTGACCTGTCGATGGGGCTGGAGAATGATCGAGGCAGTCGGCCTGACGAAGCGCTACGGCGCCAAGACGGCCGTGTACAACCTTTCCTTCCAGGTGAGGCCCGGCCATGTCACCGGGTTCCTGGGCCCCAACGGCTCCGGCAAGTCCACGACGATGCGGATGATCCTCGGTCTCGACCGGCCCACCAGCGGTCGTGTCACGGTCGGCGGCCATCCCTTCCGGCAGCTCCCGAACGCCCCGCGCCAGGTCGGCGCGCTCCTCGACGCCAAGGCCGTGCACGGCGGGCGCAGCGCGCGCAACCACCTCCTCTCGCTCGCCCAGCTCTCCGGCATCCCGGCCGCGCGGGTGGACGAGGTCCTCGGCGTCGTCGGCCTCCAGGGCGTTGCCAAGCAGCGCTCCAAGGGCTTCTCGCTCGGTATGGGGCAGCGGCTCGGCATCGCGGCGGCGCTCCTCGGGGACCCGCAGGTGCTGCTCTTCGACGAGCCGGTCAACGGCCTGGACCCCGAGGGCATCCTCTGGGTGCGCAATCTGATGAAGCAGCTCGCGAGCGAGGGCCGTACGGTCTTCGTCTCCTCGCACCTGATGAGCGAGATGGCGGTGACCGCCGACCACCTCATCGTGATCGGCCGGGGTCAGCTCCTCTCCGACATGAGCGTCAAGGACTTCATCTCGGCCAACTCGGCCGATTTCGCCAGGGTCCGTACCCCGGCGGACGAGCCGGAGCTGCGCGAGAAGCTGGCCTCGGCGCTGACCGGGGCGGGCGGCCAGGTGCTCTCCGAGCCGGACGGCGCGCTGCGCGTCACGGGGCTGCCGCTCCCCCGGATCAGCGAGCTGGCGCACGGCACGGACGTACGGCTCTGGGAGCTGTCCCCGCACCAGGCGTCGCTGGAGGAGGCGTACATGCGGATGACGCAGTCCACCGTCGACTACCGCTCCACGGCCGACGCCCTCGCCGGCTTCACCCCGCCGCCCCAGCCGCCCGGCTACGGGCCTCCGCAGGGGTACGAGGCGGCCCCGCAGGGCTACACGCCCCCCGTGGTCCCCGAGGTGCCGCAGCAGGGCTGGTACCCCCCACCGCCGCCCGGGGCCGCCCCGTCCCGGCAGGACACCCCGGCACCCGCCGCGGAGCCGACGAAGCGCGACAGCACCGAGGACGCCCGATGACGACGCCGCACCAGCAGGCCCCGCACCAGCCGCACCTTCCGCACCAGGGCCGGGCGCCGCACGCGACGGCGCCGTACACCTCGCCGATCCCGGCCCGGCGCGCCCATCTCGGGGACGCCCTGGCCTCGGAGTGGACGAAGCTGCGCTCCGTACGGGCCACCCTCTGGTCCCTCGGGGTGATGGTCCTCCTGATCGTCGGGATCGGGCTGCTCGCGGCGCTGATCGTCGCCTCCGCCCGCACCGCCACCGACGTGGAGGCCGAGGTCTCCGGTGCGTCCATGCTCGGCCTCGGCTTCTTCGGGGTGCTGCTCGGGTCGCTCTGCGTGATCACCCTCGGGGTGCTGACCATGACCTCGGAGTACGGCACGGGCATGATCCGCACCACGCTGACCGCCTGCCCCAGCCGCGGCCGGGTGCTGGCCGCCAAGTCGCTGGTCTTCTTCGTCGTCGTCTTCACGGTCACGACCGTGACCACGATGGTCGTCGCCGCGCTCCAGACCTCGATCCTCGACGCGACCGCGCCCACCACCGGCGAGTGGATCCGCGCCACCGTGGGGGTCAGCTTCTACCTGGCCATGCTCGGGCTGCTGTCGATGGCGGTCGGCGCGCTGGTCAGGCACTCGGCGGGGGCGATCACCGTGATGATCGGCCTGGTGCTGCTGCCGCTCGTCCTCGCGATGTTCATGATGGCCAGGTCGCTCGCGGGCGTCCAGGAGTTCCTGCTCGCCTACTCGATCCCGAGCCAGCTCGTCCAGCTCTACGGGGACGCCTTCGGCTCCGTGGGACCCCAGGGGTCGACGGCGCTGTGGATCATCACCGGGCTGACGGCGCTCGCGATGACGGGCGCGTACTTCTCCCTCGACCAGCGCGACGTGTGACAGGTGGCATGTGACGTGTGACAGGTGACGTCCGGCGCGGTGACCTGCGACATCCGGCGCGGTGACGTGCGACGTGCGACGTGCGACGTCCGGCGCGCCGGACGCGCGGCGCCGGGCTCAGTACCGCGGCGCGTTACGGGACCGCTGCACCCGCGAGGTGCGGCGGTCCTTCGCGTTCCAGCACGCCTGGTGCCAGTGACGCCGGTCGTCCACCCCGCCGTACTCGGGCCACGCCACCACATGGGCCACCGCGGAGGGGATCTCCTGGTCGCATCCGGGGCAGCGGTACCGCTTACCGGCGGCACTTGCCCCCGCCACGTGTCGAACTGACCAGTTCTCGCCCTGCCATGTTTCCGACCGCTGGAAGCCGCCGTACCGGTCGCCGGAGTCGGCGGATCGGTCGGTCGGGTTGTCGCCGCCTCGGGGGCGGTTGCGACGCGGGGACACGGAACACCTCACGGGGCAGACAGCACGGACCGAATCCAGCCTACGGCGCGCACCACCGGGCAGACGCCCCGTAGAGGCGTGCGCACCCCGCCTCCGCAGGGGGTCCGCGGGCGGTACTCACCGGACAATCGCACGAGTTTCGTGTCCGGCCGTGCCTTTGGCACGTGTCAGACGTTGTTGCCAGTAGGGGGAGTCGCGTCGGCCGCGAGGAGGCAGAAGGCGATGCGTGTTGGAGCTTTTGTACTGGCCGCCCAGTTCCCGGGCCAGGGACAGGGAGAAGCACTGCACCGGGCGGTGCGGACCACGGAACTGGCCGAGGAGTCGGGGCTCGACGCGGTCTGGCTGGCCGAGCACCACTTCGTGCCGTACGGCGTCTGCCCGTCGGCCGTGACCCTGGCCGCGCTGCTGCTCGGCCGTACGCGACACATCCGGGTGGGTACGGCGGTCAGCGTGTTGCCGAACGTACATCCGGTGGCGCTCGGCGAGCAGGCCGCGCTGCTCCATCTCGTCTCCGGGGGACGGTTCACCCTCGGGGTGGGTCGCGGCGGCCCCTGGGTCGACCTGGAGGTCTTCGGCACGGGGCTCAACGCCTACGAGCGCGACTTCCCGGAGTCCCTGGAGCTGCTGCTGCGCTGGCTGCGCGGGACACGGGTGGCGGCCGCCGGCGACCGGTACGCCTTCCGTGAGGTCGCCGTCGTCCCGCGCGCCGACGAGCTGTCGCGCCCCGGCGGCCGGCCCGAGACGATCATGGCCTGTACCTCACCCCGGAGCGTGCGGCTGGCGGCCCGGCACGGGCTGCCGATGCTGCTGGGCATGCACTGCGGCGACGACGAGAAGGCCGATATGGTCGCGCTGTGGCGTACGCACGCCCGCGCGGCGGGGCTGGCGCCCGCGGAGATCGAGCACGCCCCGCATGTGTCGGCCGGTGTGGCACAGATCGCGGACAGCCGCGCCGCCGCGACGGAGACCCTGGTCAAGGCGATGCCCGGCTGGCTGCGCCAGGGTCTCGGCGCGCATGTGACGGTCGACGGCAGGTCGCGCTCGATGCGCGACCCGGTGGCGTACACGGAACTGCTCTGCGCCCTGCACCCGGTGGGGCCGCCGAGGCTGGCGGCGGACCGGCTCGCGGCCACGGCGGAGCGTACGGGCATCACGCGCTTCGCGCTGCTCGTGGAGGGTTCCGGCGATCTGGCGGCGACGGAGGAGAACGTACAGCGCCTGGGGACGGAGGTGCTCCCCCTGCTCGCCTGAGCGTCCGGACGTACGGGGCGTGCGGGGCCATGCGGGGTACGAGCGTGCGGGGAGGGTACGGACGTACGGGCCCTCAGGGACGCTGCCGCTCCGGCGCCGTGGTACCTCCCACGGCGCGGGAGCGGCAGCCGAAACCGTCAGCAGTCCCGGAGTTCAGGAGACTGGTTGAGCAACTGGGCCCGCACCGAGGTGAAGCGGGTCAGCCGCTCGTCGACCGAGGGGTCCAACGGGAACACCGCGACGCGGTGGCAGTTCTGGAATGCGAGCCGCACTCCGAAGTGACGCTGGAGCGCACCGCGAATGGCATCACTCGCGAGCGCGCGCAGCAATTGACCACGTGCCTGCTCGTCCGGCGGGGGCGTCTGGTTGTCGGCGAACTGTCCACCGTCCACCTTCAGCTGAGCCACCAGAGAACTGATCATCTCCCATGCATAGGGCAGGGAGGTCCGGACGCAGTCGACGAAAGCCGCTTCATCGACCTCGCCTCGCTCGGCCTGATCCAACAGCGCCGGTGAGACGTCGAGCGACATGGGTTCTCCTCTCGCGACCCCGCGGGGAACGGGGCCTTACGGGCAGGGAAGGAGGCGACGACGACGCAGCGTGCACGACCGGCGACCTCCCGCATCCACGTTAGGCGCGCCGACCGGAGGGCACCAGGATTATGGGGCCACAACCGGCCAATAACGAACGGGGGCTTCCAGGGCGAATCGCGCGCGACGGCGGCGGTCGAGTAGCGTTGCCGACCATGCGTCTCGTCATTGCCCGCTGCTCCGTCGACTACGCGGGCCGGCTCACCGCCCACCTGCCCTCCGCTCCCCGTCTCATCCTGGTCAAGGCCGACGGCAGTGTGTCCATCCACGCCGACGACCGGGCGTACAAACCGCTCAACTGGATGTCGCCGCCCTGCACGTTGAAGGAAGGGACGGACGAGGACACCGGCGTCTGGACGGTCATCAACAAAGCGGGCGAGAAATTGATCATCACGATGGAGGAAGTCCTCCACGACTCGTCCCATGAACTGGGCGTCGACCCCGGTCTGATCAAGGACGGCGTGGAGGCGCACCTCCAGGAACTGCTCGCCGACCGCATCGAGACGCTGGGCGAGGGGTACAGCCTCATCCGCCGCGAGTACCCGACGGCGATCGGTCCGGTGGACATCCTCTGCCGGGACGCCGACGGCGGCACGGTCGCGGTGGAGATCAAGCGGCGCGGCGAGATCGACGGCGTGGAGCAGCTCACCCGCTATCTGGAGCTGCTCAACCGGGACCCGCATCTGGCGCCGGTGAAGGGTGTGTTCGCGGCGCAGGAGATCAAGCCGCAGGCCCGGGTGCTGGCGACGGACCGGGGCATCGGGTGCGTGGTGCTGGACTACAACGGGATGCGCGGCATCGAGGACGACAAGCTGCGGCTGTTCTGATGTGACGGAACCGGTCCCCGCGGAAGAGGGACGAGGGACGCGAGAGGCCCGGTGGGG
>NZ_JBHZDA010000130.1:12573-15838 GCF_042755665.1 Streptomyces sp. NPDC059142 | reverse complement strand
CCCCCGCCCCCCCCCCCCCGCCCCGGCGGGCGCCGGGGCGGGGGCCGCCCCCGCGGGGGCGCGCGCGCGCGCCGGAGCCGGGGGGGTGGCCGTGGCGGCGGTCGCCGCCGTCGCGTCCAGGGCCGTACCGCCACGGGTGCGGCGGCGCTGGCGCGGGGTGCGCGTACGGGCCGGACGCTCCTCGCGTACGGGCGCGGCGGCCGGCGCGGACCTGCGGCCGCGGCCACCGGTCTCGCCCAGGTCCTCGACCTGCTCGGCCGAGAGCCCGGCGCGCGTCCGCTCGGCGCGCGGCAGGACACCCTTGGTGCCGGCCGGGATGGACAGCTCCTCGAAGAGGTGCGGGGAGGTGGAGTACGTCTCCGGCGGGTCCGGGAAGCCGAGGTCCAGGGCCTTGTTGATGAGCTGCCAGCGCGGGATGTCGTCCCAGTCGACCAGCGTCACCGCCGTACCGGACGCCCCCGCGCGGCCGGTGCGGCCGATGCGGTGGAGGTAGGTCTTCTCCTCCTCCGGCGACTGGTAGTTGATGACGTGCGTCACACCTTCGACGTCGATCCCGCGCGCGGCGACGTCCGTGCAGACCAGCACGTCCACCTTGCCGTTGCGGAAGGCGCGCAGCGCCTGCTCGCGGGCGCCCTGGCCCAGGTCGCCGTGGACCGCGCCGGAGGCGAAGCCGCGCTGGGCGAGCTGGTCGGCGATGTCGGCGGCCGTGCGCTTGGTGCGGCAGAAGATCATAGCGAGTCCGCGGCCCTCGGCCTGGAGGATCCGCGCGACCATCTCCGGCTTGTCCATGGAGTGGGCGCGGTAGACCCGCTGGGTCGTGTTGCGGACGGTCGCGCCCTCGTCGTCCGGCGAGGTGGCGCTGATGTGCGTGGGCTGCGACATGTAGCGGCGGGCGAGGCCGATCACCGCGCCCGGCATCGTCGCGGAGAACAGCATGGTCTGGCGCTTGGGCGGCAGGAGCTGGATGATCCGCTCGACGTCGGGCAGGAAGCCCAGGTCCAGCATCTCGTCGGCCTCGTCGAGGACGAGCCCGCGGACGTGCGAGAGGTCCAGCTTGCGCTGGCCCGCCAGGTCCAGCAGCCGGCCCGGGGTGCCGACGATCACGTCGACGCCCTTCTTGAGGGCCTCGACCTGCGGCTCGTAGGCCCGGCCGCCGTAGATCGCGAGGACGCGTACGTTGCGGACCTTGCCGGCGGTCAGCAGGTCGTTGGTGACCTGCTGGCACAGCTCGCGGGTGGGGACGACCACCAGGGCCTGCGGGGCGTTGGTGAGCTGCTCGGGCGTGGCCCGGCCGGACTCGACGTCCGCGGGGACGGTGACACGCTCCAGCAGCGGGAGGCCGAAGCCGAGCGTCTTGCCCGTGCCGGTCTTGGCCTGTCCGATGACGTCCTTGCCCGACAGTGCGACGGGGAGGGTCATCTCCTGGATGGGGAACGGAGACAGGATGCCGACGGCTTCAAGCGCTTCGGCTGTCTCGGGGAGGATTCCGAGTTCTCGGAAAGTCGTAGTCAGGGTGCTGCCTCTTCTGTGAGACGCGGCGCGAGGCGAACGCTGGGGGTCGTACCGCACCTGGGTACTCGGCCGGCCGTGGATTGGCCGGATGGCGCGGGACCACTGCCGTCGCTCAGAGCGCTCATGCCGCTGAGGGGGCCCCTCATCTGCGGTCGTACGCTGCTGTGCGCACGGTCCGCGCGGAGGGCGGTCGGGGTCGGAGCCGATCGGGCCACCGACCGGGCATCCTCTGGGGCCTGTCCGTGAAGAACGGACCTCGTACAAATACTGTCAAACATGCGATGGCCCGCCGAATAGTCGGCAGGCTCATTACCACTGTACCCCGGAATCGCGCATGTGTGTTGGGCGAATTCGTCGGGGTGGTGCGACGGCAGGGTCTGACCAGGCCCTTACGCCCTGCGCGGAGCGGGCTATTGTGCCCCTCATGGAGACGCCCGACAACGCCACACCGCCCGCATCCGCAGCCGAGGAACCCGCCGGACCGACCGGATCCACCGCCTCAGAGCCGGCCGAGGCCGCGTCGGCCGGGCCGGACGCGCCGACCGGCACCGCCGCCCAGGACTGGGAGACGGCCTCGGCCGAGCCGCAGTACCGCGCGGCGGTCGTGGATCTGCTGGGCGCGCTCGCCTACGGGGAGCTGGCGGCCTTCGAACGGCTCGCGGAGGACGCCAAGCTCGCGCCGACCCTGGCGGACAAGGCGGCGCTGGCGAAGATGGCCGCGGCGGAATTCCACCACTTCGAACAGTTGAACGACCGACTGCGGGCGATCGACGCCGAGCCGACCGAGGCGATGGAGCCCTTCGCCAAGGCGCTGGACGACTTCCACCGTCTGACCGCCCCCTCGGACTGGCTGGAGGGCCTGGTCAAGGCGTACGTCGGCGACTCGATCGCCAGCGACTTCTACCGCGAGGTCGCCGCCCGTCTGGACAGCGACACCCGCGCGCTGGTCCTGGCCGTGCTGGACGACACCGGCCACGGCAACTTCGCCGTGGAGAAGGTGCGCGCCGCGATCGAGGCGGAGCCGCGCGTCGGCGGCCGGCTCGCGCTCTGGGCGCGCCGTCTGATGGGCGAGGCCCTGTCGCAGGCCCAGCGGGTGGTGGCCGACCGCGACGCGCTCTCCACGATGCTGGTGGGCGGCGTGGCCGGCGGCTTCGACCTCGCGGAGGTCGGCCGGATGTTCTCCCGGATCACCGAGGCGCACACGAAGCGGATGGCCGCGCTCGGACTGGCGGCCTGACCCGCCCGCTCCTCCGGCGGGCCCGTCCCGTCCGCGTCAGGACGGTATGGCGCGGTGCAGCGGCCGGCCCGCCGGGCGGAGCAGCAGCGAGAGCAGCACCGAGGCCACCAGCAGGGCGCCCACCAGGGTCGCCATGACATGGCCGGCGCCGAGCGCCATGTGCGTCACATACGTACCGAAGAGGGCGCCGAGCGGCCCTGCCGCGTACACCGTGCGGAGCGCGGGGAGCCGGTCCGCCAGGTGGTGGGCGGCGGCCCATGACAGACCGAGTCCGAGCAGGACCGATCCGAGGATTTCCAGGATCACTGCCGATCACCTCACCACAGCGTGGGTTGCTACGCGGTCCGGACCTGTCGGCCCGTCACGTCACTACCCGTCGCGCGGCGGGAACAACCCTCACCACGGCGAAGTGGGGGGGGGGGGGGGGGCGCCCCGCCCCCCCCCGCCCCCCCCGCGCCCCCCCGCGCCCCGCCGGTGCCCGGCCCCCCCGCGGGAGATCGATAACAAAGCCCACCG
>NZ_JBHZDA010000130.1:0-12563 GCF_042755665.1 Streptomyces sp. NPDC059142 | reverse complement strand
ACCCGGCGCCGCCGCCCCACCCCCCACAGCCCGGGCGGGGGCGCGGCGGCGCCCCCCCCGCCGGGCCACTCCTCGCGCCGATGAACGACGGCGGCTACAGGTTGCCGAAGCCGACCCGTCGCGCCGCGGGCTCACCGATCTCCACGTACGCGATCCGCTCGGCCGGTACGAGCACCTTGCGCCCCTTGTCGTCCGTGAGGCTGAGCAACTGCGCCTTGCCGGCCAGCGCCGCGGACACGGCTCGCTCGACCTCCTCGGCGGACTGCCCGCTCTCCAGAACGATCTCGCGGGGCGTGTGCTGCACGCCGATCTTGACCTCCACGGCTATGTCCCTCCGAACGGTCTGCGGTGCGCGGCCAGCCGCGCTGTACGCGCCAACACTAGCCCGGAGAGATCGCCTCGAAGGCGCCGCGGTGCACGCCCGCAGCGAACACGGGCGGGACCGGCCCGCCTCAGTGCTGTTCGCTGCCGTGCAGCGGGAAGCCGGCGATACCGCGCCAGGCCAGCGAGGTGAGCAGTTGCACGGCCTGTTCGCGGGGGATCTGCGACTCGCTGGAGAGCCAGTAGCGCGCGACGACCTGGGAGACCCCGCCGAGCCCCACCGCCAGCAGCATGGACTCCTCCTTGGAGAGCCCGGTGTCCTCGGCGATCACGTCGGAGATCGCCTCGGCGCACTGGAGGGCGACCCGGTCCACGCGCTCGCGCACCGCCGGCTCGTTGGTCAGGTCCGACTCGAAGACCAGCCGGAACGCGCCGCCCTCGTCCTCCACGTACGCGAAGTACGCGTCCATCGTCGCCTCGACGCGCAGCTTGTTGTCGGTGGTCGAGGCCAGGGCCGTACGGACGGCCAGCAGCAGCGACTCGCAGTGCTGGTCCAGCAGGGCGAGGTACAGCTCCAGCTTTCCCGGGAAGTGCTGGTAGAGCACCGGCTTGCTGACACCCGCCCGCTCGGCGATGTCGTCCATCGCGGCCGCGTGGTACCCCTGCGCGACGAACACTTCCTGTGCGGCGCCCAGCAGCTGGTTGCGCCGGGCGCGACGCGGCAGGCGGGTGCCTCGCGGGCGCGCCGCCTCGGTCTGCTCTATGGCTGTCACGCCGCCTCCCAAAATTCGTTCCGTGCGCGTGGTGCGCCGCTCCGCCATCGTACTTTTGGGTAACCCGGCCGCGCGTGGTGAGGAGGCAGAATTTCACGGACCGGACGCGTACGGAAGCCGGACCGGGCCGCCGTGGCCCGCCCGGCCG
Organism: Streptomyces sp. NPDC059142; assembly: GCF_042755665.1. Lineage (NCBI taxonomy): Bacteria > Bacillati > Actinomycetota > Actinomycetes > Kitasatosporales > Streptomycetaceae > Streptomyces > Streptomyces sp. NPDC059142. Next base: position 11,321 of record NZ_JBHZDA010000130.1, on the reverse strand, counting down.
GGAATCCGCGGCCCGGGGCCGCGCCGCCGCCTCAGCGGTAGTCCTCCTCGTCGCCCAGGTCCACCGCCCTCGCCTGGTCGGCCGCGTCCCCCTCGCTCGCCGTGTCCGGGTCGATGTGCGTCAGTGGTTCGTCACGGCCCCCGCCCACCTCCGTGCGCTGCTCGGCGGCGTCCGCCTCGGGGACCTCGTCGGCGGCCCCGGCGCTCCTGCCGTTCCCGGCCTCCGCGTCGAAGGTCTCGGGGTCCGTGGGATCGACTCTCATACCGGCCCCCTTTCTCTCCCTCCGAGAGTAGGAGCCGGGGGTGTCCCGCGCCATACGGCCTGTGATGGTGAACACCGGGATTCCGGCGTGATCGTCTCGTAACATTGCCGCATGTCGTCGACCGAGCTGCCGGAAACCGTAGCCGCCGCCGCGGCTCCGAAGGTGAGTCCCGTACGGGTCGCGGAGGGGGAGGAGCTGCGCTCCGTCGTCCTGCCCGGACTGACCCTGACCGTACGGGCGCGCCCCGCGAGCCGCGCCGGGGCCGCGCCGGCACTGTATGTGCACGGGCTCGGCGGATCGTCGCAGAACTGGTCGGCGATGATGCCGTACCTCGCGGACCTGGTCGACGGTGAGGCCGTCGACCTGCCCGGCTTCGGGGACTCGCCCCCGCCGTCCGACCGCGACTACTCGGTCTCCGCCCACGCCCGCGCGGTGGTCCGGCTGCTCGACGCGGGTGGGCGGGGCCCCGTCCACCTGTTCGGCAACTCCCTGGGCGGCGCGGTCGCCACGCGGGTGGCCGCCGCCCGGCCGGACCTGGTGCGGACCCTGACGCTGGTCTCCCCGGCGCTGCCGGAGCTGAGGGTGCAGCGGACCGCGCTGCCCACCGCGCTGCTCGCGGTGCCCGGCGTCGCCCCGCTCCTCGGCCGGCTGACCCGCGGCTGGACGGCGGAGCAGCGCACCCGCGGGGTCATGCAGCTCTGTTACGGCGACCCGGCGGCGGTCGAGGACGAGGACGTGCGGCACGCGGTGGCGGAGATGGAGCGCCGCCTCCAACTGCCTCATTTCTGGGAGGCGATGACGGGTTCGGCGCGCGGTATCGTCGACGCGTACACCCTGGGTGGACAGCATGCGCTGTGGCGGCAGGCCGAACGGGTCCTGGCACCGACCCTGCTCGTCTACGGCGGGCGGGACCAGCTCGTCTCGTACCGTATGGCCCGGCGGGCCTCGGCCGCTTTCCGTGACTCCCGGCTCCTCACGCTCCCCGAGGCCGGGCATGTTGCCATGATGGAGTACCCGCGGCAGACCGCGTCGGCCTGCCGGGACCTCATTGACGAGTACGGTTCCGACGACTCGATCGACGAACACGGCAGGAGCTGATCCGGGGCGTGGGACGACACAGCCGCAAGGGCCCCGTACCCCAGGGCTCGCCGAGCGCGGGTGGCCCCGCGCCGGGCGATCCGGGTCCGGACCGGGAGGGGCAGGGGCGGCGCAGGCGTTCCGGCGACGGCCAGGAGCAGGACTCCGACCAGCACGGCGGACCGGGACACGGCACCCCCGCGCACGGCGTGCCGCAGGTACGCGGCGGCCATCCCGAACAGCGGGAGTCCGGCGGCGGTTGGGGCAGCGCACGGCGCTACGGCGACCGGCAGGGCGCGCCCCCACGCCCCACGGGCCCGCGTACGGCAGGCTCAGGCGGCCCGGCCACCGGCGGCACCCCGGTGATCCCGGGCCCGCGCAAGGAGTTCGTGGACGCGTTCGACGCCTTCGGCACCCTGGACTCCGCCGCCACCCCGACGCCCCGGCCCATCCCGAAGCCCGGTGGCCGTGACGGCGGCGGGGGTACGGACGCGGCTCCACCCGGCGAGGACGAGGACGGCTCCGGGCAGGACCCGGAGGAGCCCGCCAGAGGCGGCTGGGGCCGCGCGCTCACCGGGATCGCCGCTGCGGCGGTGACCACCGTCCTCGCCGTCGTGGTGGCCGGTCAGGTCACCGGCGGCGGCTCCGACGCCTCCGGCGCGCGGGCGGACGGCGGGGTCGACCGGGCGGAGCAGGACGGTGACGGGGCCTCGCGCTCCGACGAGCGGACCGCCCCCGCGGACGGGAAGGCGGCGCCCTCGGCCGGGGCCACCGCGGCCACCTACGAGGAGCTGATGGTCCGCCAGTTCCCGCTGGACCCGGAGCTGAAGGCGGCGGGCACCTTCACCGCCGTACCGGGTCTGGCCAAGGCGCCCGGCAAGGGCGAGAAGTTCCGCTACCGTGTGGACGTCGAGAACGGACTCGGCCTCGACGGGGCGCTGTTCGCGGGCGCCGTCCAGAAGACCCTGAACGACCGGCGGAGCTGGGCCCACAACGGCGCCATGACCTTCGAACGGATCTCCAGCGGTCAGCCCGACTTCGTGATCACGCTGGCGAGCCCGGGGACCACGGCGTTCTGGTGCGCGAAGTCCGGTCTGGACACCACCGTCGACAACGTGTCCTGCGACTCGGCCGCCACCGACCGCGTCATGATCAACGCCTTCCGCTGGGCGCAGGGCGCGGAGACCTTCGGGGCCAAGGCGATGTTCCCCTACCGGCAGATGCTGATCAATCACGAGGTCGGCCACCGCCTCGGCCACAACCATGTGAGCTGCCGCACGCCGGGCGCGCTCGCGCCGGTGATGCAGCAGCAGACCAAGACGCTCGACCTCGACGGCATCAAGTGCCGTCCCAACCCCTGGGTCTACCCGGACGAGTGACCTCCGGGGCCGGAGGAACACGGGGGACAGGCGGTGTACGGGGCGACCTCCGGGGGCGGGCGCCGACGGCGCTCACCCCTCCACGAGCGTCGCCCGGCGCCGGGCGCGGCCCCCTGACCGTCCACGGATGTCCGTATGGTGAGAGAGCCGTCTCGCTCCGCGTTGACATTCGAACACTGCCTCATCCATATTTCTCCGCATGTCGTCCCCCTACGCACCCGCATACCGTCACGCCGCCTTTGAGCTCGCGCTCATCGGCGTGACGCCGCTGTGCGTGGCCGACATCCTCTGTAGCTGACGCCGCCCGAACACGTCCGTCCCCCGGCGCATCGCGCCGCGGACCCGCGTGGTCGGCGCTCCTCCGTCCGTACGCGGGCGCGGCGTCCAGATCCACCTCGTTCCTCCCCTCGGCCGCTGCCGCCTGCGCGGACACCGGGCGTTCCACGCCCTCTGTTCCCGTCCCGCTCCCTCCTGTCACTCTTGTGCACTCCGTCACTCTGTGCACGCCGTGCGCGCAGCCCACCGAGAGGCTTCTTCCGATGCGTCAACCGTCCGTCATCACCCGCCGCGTGGCCGCGGCAGCCGTCACCCTGGCCGTGGCAGCGGGCGCCGCCGCCTGCGCGGGCCCCCAGGACAACGATGCCAAGAGCGACGGCTCGGCCAAGGGCAAGCCCCAGAAGGGCGGCACGCTGTCGGTCCTCAACACCGAGCCGCAGGCCGACTTCGACCCGGCGCGTCTCTACACCTCCGGCGGCGGCAACGTCCCCTCGCTGGTCTTCCGTACGCTGACCACCCGCAACCGGGAGGACGGCGCGGCCGGCACCAAGGTCGTCCCCGACCTCGCCACCGACACGGGCCGCCCCAACGCCGACGCCACCGAGTGGACGTACACCCTCAAGGAGGGGCTGAAGTTCGAGGACGGCACCCCGATCACCACCGCCGACATCAAGTACGGCATCGAGCGCTCCTTCGCCGCCGAACTCTCCGGCGGCGCCCCCTACCTGCGCGACTGGCTGATCGGCGGCTCCGACTACCAGGGCCCCTACAAAGATCCCAAGGGCCTCGCCTCGATCGAGACGCCCGACGCGCGCACCATCGTCTTCAAGCTGAACAAGCCCGAGGGCGACTTCCCCTTCGTCGCCACCCAGACGCAGTTCGCACCGGTGCCCAAGGCCAAGGACAAGGGCGCCAAGTACGAGGAGCACCCGATCTCCTCGGGGCCGTACCAGGTCGTCAAGAACGAGGGCGACGGCCAGCACATGGTGCTGGAGCGCAACCCGCACTGGTCCGAGAAGACCGACGACCAGCGCCACGCCTACCCCGACAAGATCGACGTCAAGGCCGGCCTCGACTCGGCCGTCATCAACCAGCGGCTCTCCACCAGCTCGGGCGCCGACGCCGCCGCCATCACCACCGACACCAACCTCGGCCCCGCCGAGCTGGCCGAGGTCGGCGGCGACAAGTCGCTCGCCGCCCGCGTCGGCACCGGACACTTCGGCTACACGAACTACCTCGCCTTCAACCCGAAGGTGAAGCCGTTCGACAACCCGAAGGTGCGCCAGGCGATCTCGTACGCCATCAACCGCACCAGCGTGATCAACGCGGCGGGAGGCTCCGCGCTCGCCGAGCCCGCCACCACCTTCCTGCCCGAGCAGAAGGCGTTCGGCTACACGCCGTACGACCACTTCCCGGCCGGCAAGACCGGTGACCCGGCGAAGGCCAAGGAGCTGCTGAAGGAGGCCGGCCACCCGGGCGGGCTGACCATCTCCCTCATCCACTCCACCGCGCAGAACCGCGAGACCAGCCCCGAGGTCGCCACCGCCGTCCAGGAAGGGCTCAAGAAGGCGGGCATCACCGTCAAGCTGGTGGGACTGGAACCGAACGCCTTCAACGAGGCCCGCTGGAGCGTCAAGAACGCGCCCGGCTTCTTCCTCTCCCGCTGGGGTGCCGACTGGCCCTCCGGCGGTCCCTTCCTGGCGCCGATCTTCGACGGCCGGCAGATCGTCAAGGACGGCTCCAACTTCAACCACGCCCAGTTCGACGACCCGGCGGTCAACAAGGAGATCGACGAGATCAACAAGCTGACCGACCTGTCCGCGGCGGCCGAGCGCTGGGGCGCCCTCGACAAGAAGATCGGTGAGCAGGCCCTCGACGTGCCGCTCTTCCACCCCGTCTACAAGCGGCTCTACGGCAAGGACGTCAAGAACATCGTGATCAGCGACTGGACCGGCGTCCTCGACATCTCGCAGGTCGCGGTCAAGTGAGTACCGCTCCCGACCCGGTGGCGGCGGGGGCGGCGGGCTCCACGGCCCCCGCCCCGGCCGCTCCCGCCTCCGGCGCCGGCCAGGTCTGGCGACGGCTGCGCGCACGCCCCTCGGCCCTGGTGGCCGGGGGCGTCCTCGCGCTGCTGGTGGTCCTGGCGCTCGCCGCGCCGCTGCTCGCCGCGCTGGCGGGCCAGGACCCGAACACGTACCACGACTCGCTCGTCGACTCGGCGCGCGGCGGAGTGCCCCTCGGCCCGTTCGGCGGGGTGAGCGCCGACCACTGGCTCGGTGTCGAACCCGGCACCGGACGCGATCTGTTCGTACGGCTGCTCTACGGCGCCCGTATCTCGCTGCTCGTCGCCCTCGGCGCCACCGTCGTACAGGTCGCGATCGGGGTCACCGTCGGCCTCACGGCCGGTCTCGGCAACCGGTGGGTGGACACCGTCCTCAGCCGGGTCTCCGATGTGATGATCTCGCTGCCGATGCTGGTGCTCGCCGTCGCCCTGACCGCCGTCGTCCCCCAGGACTTCCCCCGCCCCCTGCTGCTGATCCTCGTCATCGGCCTGCTCAACTGGGGCGGCACCTCACGGATCGTCCGGGCGCAGACCCTCACCCTCAAGCAGCTCGACTTCGTCGCCGCCGCCCGGCTCGGCGGCTCGGGGCGGCTGCGTGTCGCACGCCGTGAGCTGCTGCCCTCGCTCGCGGCGCCCGTCATCACCTACGCCGCCATCCTGGTCCCGACGAACATCGTCATCGAGGCGTCGCTGTCCTTCCTCGGCGTCGGCGTCAAGCCGCCGACGCCGTCGTGGGGCGTGATGCTGTCGAGCGCGCAGACCTGGTTCCGCGCCGACCCGATGTACGTCCTGCTCCCCGCCGGGCTGCTCTTCGTGACCGTGCTCGCCTTCACCGTGCTGGGCGACGCGGTGCGTACGGCGCTCGACCCGCGCGAGGCGAGCCGGCTGCGGGTCGGGACGCGGACCCGCACCCGTACGTCCGGCAAGGCCCGTACCCCCCTCAAGGACACCGCCTCATGACGCGCTATCTGATCAAACGGCTCGCCGGCGCGCTCCTGGTCCTGTTCGTGCTCTCCGTCGTCGTCTACGCGCTCTTCTACCTGGCGCCCGGCGACCCGGCCCGGCTCGCCTGCGGCGAACGCTGCTCCACCCAGCAGGTCGACCAGGTCCGCGAACGCCTCGGCCTCGGCCAGTCCGTCTTCGCGCAGTACGGACACTTCCTGCGCGGCATCGTCGCCGGACGCGACTACTCCACCGGCACCTCGATGCTCCACTGCGACGCGCCCTGCCTCGGCTTCTCGTACAAGACCGACCAGCAGGTCACCCAGCTCATCCTGGAGCGGCTGCCCGCGACGGTCTCCCTCGCCGTCGGCGCGATGGTCGTCTGGCTGGTCATCGGAGTCGGCACCGGTCTGCTCTCCGCGCTGCGGCGCGGCGGGATCACCGAGCGCGCGCTGACCGTGCTCACCCTCGCCGGAACCGGCACGCCCGTCTTCATCCTGGGCCTGCTGCTCCTGATGGTGGTCTGCGCGTACCTCCAGTGGCTGCCGTTCCCCTCGTACGTACCGCTCGGCGACGACCCCGAGCAGTGGGCGTGGAACATGCTGCTGCCCTGGCTCACCCTCGGACTCTTCGAGAGCGCGAAATACGCGCGGTTGACGCGCAGTTCGACGCTGGAGACGCTGGCCGAGGACCATATCCGCACCTTCCGCGCCTACGGCGTCGGGGAGCGCGCGGTCGTCGGGCGGCACGCGCTGCGCGGCGCCCTGCCGCCGGTCATCGCGCTCAACGCGAACGACTTCGGCACGGTGATCGGCGGCGCGGTGCTCACCGAGACCCTGTTCGGCATCCCCGGCGTCGGCAAGACGCTCATCGACTCGGTGCGCGACGTCGATCTGCCGGTGGTGGTGGGCGTGGTGCTGGTGACCGGGGCGGCCGTCGTGCTGGCCAATGTCGTGGCGGACCTGCTGTACGCCGTGGCCGACCGAAGGGTGGCACTCCTGTGACCCGTACGACCTCCGTGGCTCCCGAGACCCCCGAGGCGTCCGCCGCGGAGCCACTGATCCTCGTGGAGGACCTGACCGTCGACTTCACGGCGGGCGCCGACGACACCGTGCGCGCCGTGGACGGAATCTCCTTCTCGCTCACCGCGGGCCGGGCGATCGGCCTGGTCGGCGAGTCCGGCAGCGGCAAGAGCACCGTCGCGGGCGCGCTCCTCGGACTGCACCGGGGGACCGGCGCGCACGTCGGCGGTACGGTACGGGTCGCCGGTACGGACGTGGGCACCGCCTCCGACCGCGAACTGCGCGCGCTGCGCGGCGCGGTGGCCGCGATGGTCTTCCAGGACCCGCTCTCCTCCCTCGACCCGTACTACGCGGTGGGCGACCAGATCGCCGAGGTCTACCGCGTCCACACCGACGCCACCCGGCGCGCGGCGCGTGCGCGGGCGGTCGAGGTGCTGGACCGCGTGGGCATCCCCGACGCCGCGCGCCGCGCGCGCTCCCGGCCGCACGAGTTCAGCGGCGGAATGCGCCAGCGCGCGCTGATCGCCATGGCGCTCGCCTGCGAACCGCGCCTGCTGATCGCGGACGAACCCACCACGGCGCTCGACGTGACCGTCCAGGCGCAGATCCTCGACCTCCTCCACGACCTGCGCCACGAGACGGGCATGGGGCTGCTGCTGGTCACCCATGACGTGGGCGTCGCGGCGGAGAGCGTCGACGAGGTCCTGGTGATGCGGCACGGGCGCGCGGTCGAACGCGGCCCCGTCGCGGACGTCCTGGGCGCGCCCCGGGACCCGTACACGCGCGCGCTGCTCTCGGCGGTGCCCCGGGTGGACGCGCCGGTCGAACGGGCGCCGGCCGCACCGGGCACCGGCGGCCCGCTGATCGAGGCGGTCGGCCTGCGCCGGGAGTTCCGGCGCGGACGGACGACCGTCACCGCCGTGGACGGGGTCTCGCTCACCGTCGCGCCGGGGGAGACCCTGGGCATCGTCGGCGAGTCCGGCAGCGGCAAGACCACACTGGGCCGGATGCTCGTACGGCTGCTCGACCCGAGCGCCGGGACCCTGGAGTACCGGGGGACGGAGATCGGCGCGGCGTCCGAGAAGGAGCTGCGTCCCTACCGCCGCGAACTTCAGATGATCTTCCAGGACCCGGTCTCGTCGCTCAACCCGCGCCGCTCGGTGGGCGAGTCCGTCGCGGACCCGCTGCGGGCCGCGGGGGTGCTGGACGAGGAGCGGATCGTCGAGCGGGTACGGGGGCTGCTGGAGCGGGTCGGGCTCGACCCCGACCGGTACGACCGGTATCCGCACGAGTTCAGCGGCGGCCAGCGCCAGCGCGTCGGGATCGCCCGCGCGCTCGCCGCGGAGCCCCGGCTGATCGTCTGCGACGAGCCCGTCTCCGCGCTCGACGTGACGACCCAGGCGCAGGTCATCGCGCTCCTGGCGGAGCTCCAGCGGGAACTGGGGCTCGCGCTGGTCTTCATCGCGCACGACCTCGCCGTGGTCCGCCAGGTCAGCGACCGTATCGCCGTCATGAAGGACGGCAGGATCGTGGAACAGGGCACGGTCGAGGAGGTCTACGGGGCGCCCTCCGAGGCGTACACGAAGCAGCTCCTCGCCGCTGTTCCCGCGCTCGATCCGGGGCTCGCGGCGGCGCGCCGCACCACCCGCAGGGAGCTTCCGGCCCCCGTCGAGCCCGCCGGGGAGGCGGCCCTGACCTGAGCCACGAGGCTCGCCGTACGTAACCGTCCCTTTTCGTAGTGCGACAGAACGCCGCCGGTACGAGAAAGTTACGTGCATTCACCCCTTCCGGTGGTGCGACGGACAACCGTCCGTCGTACCACCGGGTTGTCCGCTTACGGTCGTCCCGCTGCGTGTCGCCGATCAACGGTGGCCGCCCACAAGGGAGATCGGGGGTGCGCTCGTGCGGATCGGACTGCTTACGGACGGTGGGTATCCGTATGCGACGGGTGAGTCCAGGCTCTGGTGCGACCGGCTCGTACGCGGGCTCGCACCGCACGAGTTCCACATCTACGCGCTCAGCCGCAGCGCCCGGCAGGAGCGCGGCGGCTGGGTCCTGCTGCCGCCGCACGTCCCGGCGGAGCGGGTGCGCACCGCGCCGCTCTGGGCCCCGGCCGACGACGGTCGCGGTCACGGGCGGCGCGACCGGCGCCGGTTCGCGCTCCACTTCGCCCGGCTGGCCGAGGCGATCTGCGCCGAGGACGGGCCGGCGGGCGCGGACGGTGCGGCGGGCGCGGGTGGGTCGGCGGGCGGGGACGGCGCCGTGGGCGGGCCGGCGGGCTCGGACGGCGCCGCGGCCTTCGCGGAGGGGCTGTACGGTCTGGCCGACCTCGGCAGGGAGCGCGGCGGGCTGTACGCGGCGCTCCGCTCCGAGACCGCCGTACGGCTGCTGGAATCGGCCTGCCGGGCCCCCGGCGCACGCCGGAGCGTGCAGAGCGCCACCGTGCCCGACTTCCTCGCGTTCGCCGACCAGTTGGAGCGGGCGCTGCGCCCCCTGTCGCTCGACTGGTACGGCGAGGCCGACGGACTCGGCGCCGTCGACCTCTGCCACGCCGCGTCCGGCGGTTCCGCGGCCCTGCCCGGGCTGCTGGCCAAACGCTTCTTCGGGGTCCCGCTGCTGGTCACCGAGTACGGCGTACGGCTGCGGGCGCACTACCTGGCGACGGCGGACGCCCCGGACACGGGCGCCCCCGGCGCGGACGCGGTGTCCGCCGCGCCGGTGCGCGCCCTGCTCGCCTCCTTCCACCGGCGGCTCGCCGCCGAGATCTACCGGCAGGCCGGTGTCATCACCCCCGGCAATCTGCACGCCAGACGCTGGCAGGAACGGTGCGGCGCCGACCGCGCCAAGCTGCGCACGGTCTACCCGGGGATGGAGACGGAACGGTTCGCGGCGTTCGCCGACGAGGGCGCCGCCGGGAGCCGCGCGGGCGGGGACGGCGTGGGCGAGGGCGGCGCGGACGGCGCAGGCACGTACGGGGCAGGCGGGGACAGGGCGGGCGCGGACGGCGCGGGCTTGCACGAGGACGGTCCCGCGACCCTGGTCTGGGTCGGCAGGATCGAACCCGCCAAGGACCTGATCTCGCTGCTGCACGCCTTCGCGGAGATCCGCAGGGCGCAGCCGGACACCCGGCTGCGCATCGTCTCCGCGCCGGTACGGGACACCGAGGGCGCCGCGTACCTCGCACACTGCCGGGGGCTTGCGGCCCAGCTCTTCCCCGACGAGGCGGCCGACGCGCACGCCGTCGGCGACAACCCCGTCTCCTTCGAGGAGATCGGCGGCCCCGACGCCCCCGACCTGCCGGAGGTGTACGGCTCGGGCACCCTGGTCCTGCTCTCCAGCGTGGTCGAGGGCTTCCCGATCAGCCTGGTCGAAGCCATGTTCTGCGCGCGCGCCACGGTCTCCACGGACGTCGGGGCGGTCGTCGAGGTCATCGGCGGCACCGGACTGGTCGTACCCCCGCGCAATCCGCGGGCGCTCGCGGACGCGTGCGTCACGCTGTTGCGCGACCCCGGACGCCGCGCGCGCCTGGGCGCCGCGGCCCGCGCCCGCGCACTCGAACTGTTCACCGTCGAGCAGAACCTCGCCGCGTTCCGCGCGCTCTACCTGGAACTGATCTCCCACGCCCCCGTACGGCGCGCGGCCGAATCGGTCGACGCCGACGGAGCGCCCCTGCCCTTCGCGCACCCGGCCGAGACCCATGTCCCCGGCCACTGGACGGCGGCCCGCCGCCCGCCGCGCACCGTCCCGAGCTGGGCGGACCCCGGCCGGCGCGTCGGCGCCTACGCGGGAGCGGGGGACCACGATGCCTGACACCCACCACCCCCGAACGGCCGCCGCCGGCCACGCGCACGCGCGACGGGGCTCCGCCGATCCCGTCAAGGCGCTGCTCCACCGCCATCGCACGCTCTGCGAGCGGGCCGTCGACCCGCTGGAGATCGCCGCCGGACTGGAAGCCCACGGGATCACCGACCGCACCGCCGCCCGCTTCCGGCACCGGGACGTCTTCTCGCTGGCCGAGGAGTTGTACGCACGCGTCCCGCAGAGCACCGACGCACCGCGCGTGGCCGACGGGGCGCACGGGGCCGACGGTGCGCCTGGCACGGGCGGTACGCACGGTGCGCCCGGCGCGGGCCGCGCGGAGGGCGCGCACGGCGCGGGCCCCCCCCCCCGCGCCGGCCCCCCGCCCCCCCGTGTGTCGCCGGCCGCCGCCCGCCCCCCCCCACGACAACCGTGCCGGAGCGGTCGGTGAAGAGCCGGAACTGCGCGACGGGCCGGGGGTTGAAGTCGAGCAGGTGGTACGC
>NZ_JBHZDA010000129.1:0-16037 GCF_042755665.1 Streptomyces sp. NPDC059142 | reverse complement strand
CCGGCCACCCGCCCCGCTTCTCGTTGCCCGGGGGCACTTCGCCGCCCGGAGGCGCGCTCGGCCCCGTGACGGGGCTACCAGCCCCGCGCCCGCCACTCCGCGAGATGCGGGCGCTCCGCGCCGAGGGTGGAGTCGTCGCCGTGGCCGGGGTAGATCCAGGTCTCGTCGGCCAGCTTCCCGAAGATCTTCGTTTCGAGGCCGTCCATCAGCGAGGCGAAGTCCGCCGGGTCCGTCGTCCGCCCGGGGCCGCCGGGGAAGAGGCAGTCGCCGGTGAAGACATGCGCGTGGTCGTGCGGGTCGTCGTACACGAGGGCGATCGACCCCGGGGTGTGCCCCACGAGGTGGACGGCGGTCAGCGCGATCTCCCCGAACCGGACCGTGTCCCCGTCGTCGACGAGCACATCGGTCGGTACGGGGATGCCCTCCGCGTCGTACCGACCCGCGTACGTCCGCGCCCCGGTGGCCGCCACGACCTCGGCGAGGGCCTGCCAGTGGTCGCCGTGCCGATGGGTGGTGACGACGGAGGCGATGCCCTCGTCCCCGATCAGCGTCAGCAGCGCCGCGGCGTCGTTGGCCGCGTCGATCAGGAGCTGCTCGCCGGTGGCCCGGCAGCGCAGCAGATAGGCGTTGTTCTCCATCGGCCCGACGGCCACCTTGGAGATCATCAGGGCGGGCAGCTCGTGCACGTCCGCCGGTCCACCGACCGTCACGGTTCCGCTGTATGTCATACGGATCACCCTAGAGCCCGGGAGGGCACGGAAGGGCCCGGATCACCCCACACGGGCCCTAGAGCGGCGGCAGTGCGGGCGGGGCGCCGGCCGGGGTGGTCAGGGCCGTGCCGTCGCGGCGGCCCGCGAGCCAGCCCATCAGCTCCGGAGCGGGTCCGGTCACGGGGAGCGGGGTGCCCTCCGCGCGCCCGGTCCGCCAGTGGCGTCCGTCCGGCGTGCCCAGGGTCAGCGGCGGGACCTCGGCATGGCCGGAGAAGCGCTCCACCAGGAAGTCGATCTCCCGTGCGGTGAACTCCCCGGGCAGGTCTTCGAGCGCACGGTCGAGCCCCAGGTCGACATGGTGCAGCTCGATCTCGACCAGCCGCCGGAACGGCACCCGGGCGGCCACATCGGTGACCCCGTTGCGCAGGGTGAGCACCCGCGTCCAGTCGGCGGGGACCGCGGCGACCGCCAGGAAGCGGTCGCCGGAGTCCCGTACGTCGGCGAGCTGGACGGCGAGCGGCCTCGGGGCGTCCCGCTCGATGTCCGCGTCCCGGGTCGCGGCGTCCGGGTACATCGGCCGGCCCTCGAAGACATTGACCAGTGCGTCCGCGTTCCTGGCGATATGTGCCAGGACATGGCCACGGCTCCACCCCGGAAGCCGTGACGGTGCGGCGACCGCGGCGTTGTCCAGGGTGGCGGCAGCGCCGAGGAGCCGCTCGGTCGCTTCGCGTACTGCTTCCAGGTCACGCACGTGGTCGATCATGGCGCCGACGATAGCGCCGCCACTCGTTCGGGTGAAGACGGCGCAACCCTGCCGTAAATCGAATGCGCGTGCTATAAGCTCGGTAGAGGCATCCTGGCCAAGAGGAATCCCGCGCGGCACGACCGCGCCCGGTGTTCCGTATCTCGCAGAATTCACCGTTTTGGCGTCCCCCCGTACCCTGGGTCGGGGGCTCAGCCCCTGCTTCTCTCCAGAAAGGTGCGGACCGGCGTGGCCGACCGTCTCATCGTCCGTGGCGCGCGCGAGCACAATCTCAAGAACGTCTCGCTCGACCTGCCCCGTGACTCACTCATCGTCTTCACCGGGCTCTCGGGGTCGGGTAAGTCCTCCCTCGCGTTCGACACGATCTTCGCCGAAGGGCAGCGGCGGTACGTGGAGTCGCTCTCCTCGTACGCCCGGCAGTTCCTCGGCCAGATGGACAAGCCGGACGTCGACTTCATCGAAGGGCTCTCACCGGCCGTCTCCATCGACCAGAAGTCGACCTCGCGCAACCCGCGCTCCACGGTCGGTACGATCACCGAGGTCTACGACTACCTCCGGCTGCTCTTCGCCCGCATCGGCAAGCCGCACTGCCCCGAGTGCTCCCGGCCGATCTCCCGCCAGTCGCCGCAGGCCATCGTGGACCGGGTGCTCGAACTGCCCGAGGGCAGCCGCTTCCAGGTCCTCTCCCCGCTCGTGCGCGAGCGCAAGGGCGAGTTCGTGGACCTCTTCGCCGACCTCCAGACCAAGGGGTACAGCAGGGCGCGGGTCGACGGGCGGACGATCCAGCTCACCGAGCCGCCCACGCTGAAGAAGCAGGAGAAGCACACCATCGAGGTGGTCGTCGACCGCCTCACGGTGAAGGACAGCGCCAAGCGCCGGCTGACCGACTCGGTCGAGACCGCGCTCGGGCTCTCCGGCGGCATGGTCGTGCTCGACTTCGTGGACCTCCCCGAGGACGACCCCGAGCGCGAGCGGATGTACTCGGAGCACCTGTACTGCCCGTACGACGATCTGTCCTTCGAGGAGCTGGAGCCCCGCTCCTTCTCCTTCAACTCGCCCTTCGGCGCCTGCCCCGACTGCACCGGCATCGGTACGCGCATGGAGGTCGACCCGGAGCTGATCGTCCCCGACGAGGACAAGTCCCTCGACGAGGGCGCGATCCACCCCTGGTCCCACGGCCACACCAAGGAGTACTTCGGCCGGATGATCGGCGGCCTCGCCAAGGCCCTCGGCTTCCGTACGGACATCCCCTGGGCCGGGCTGCCGCAGCGCGCCAAGAAGGCCCTGCTCCACGGCCACAAGACCCAGGTCGAGGTCCGCTACCGCAACCGGTACGGCCGGGAGCGCGCCTACACCACCCCCGCCTTCGAAGGGGCCGTCTCCTTCGTCAAGCGGCGCCACACCGAGGCGGAGAGCGACACCAGCAGGGAGCGCTTCGAGGGCTACATGCGCGAGGTGCCCTGCCCGACCTGCCAGGGCACCCGGCTCAAGCCGATCGTCCTGGCCGTCACGGTCATGGACAAGTCCATCGCCGAGGTCTCCGCCCTGTCGATCAGCGACTGCGCCGACTTCCTCGCCCGGCTCACGCTCAACGCGCGCGACAAGCAGATCGCCGAGCGGGTCCTCAAGGAGGTCAACGAACGGCTGAGGTTCCTGGTCGACGTCGGCCTCGACTACCTCTCGCTGAACCGTGCCGCGGGGACCCTCTCCGGCGGCGAGGCCCAGCGCATCCGGCTCGCCACCCAGATCGGCTCCGGTCTGGTCGGCGTGCTGTACGTACTGGACGAGCCGTCCATCGGGCTGCACCAGCGGGACAACCACCGGCTGATCGAAACCCTGGTCCGGCTGCGCGACATGGGCAACACCCTGATCGTCGTGGAGCACGACGAGGACACGATCAAGGTGGCCGACTGGGTGGTCGACATCGGCCCCGGCGCGGGGGAGCACGGCGGCAAGGTCGTCCACTCGGGACCCTTGAAGGGGCTGCTGGCCAACAAGGAGTCGATCACCGGGCGGTATCTCTCCGGCAAGCGGTCCATCCCGACCCCGGACGTGCGCCGACCCGTCGACCCGGTACGGCGGCTCACGGTCCACGGCGCGCGGGAGAACAACCTCCGGGACATCGACGTCTCGTTCCCGCTCGGGGTGTTCACGGCGGTCACGGGCGTCTCGGGGTCCGGCAAGTCGACGCTGGTCAACGACATCCTGTACACGCATCTCGCCCGTGAGCTGAATGGCGCGAAGTCGGTCCCCGGGCGCCACACCCGGGTCGACGGGGACGATCTGGTCGACAAGGTCGTCCATGTCGACCAGTCGCCCATCGGCCGTACGCCCCGCTCCAACCCGGCGACGTACACCGGGGTCTTCGACCATGTCCGCAGGCTCTTCGCGGAGACGATGGAGGCGAAGGTCCGCGGGTACCTCCCGGGCCGCTTCTCCTTCAACGTCAAGGGCGGCCGCTGCGAGAACTGCTCGGGCGACGGCACGATCAAGATCGAGATGAACTTCCTGCCGGACGTCTACGTCCCCTGCGAGGTCTGCCACGGCGACCGCTACAACCGGGAGACGCTGGAGGTCCACTACAAGGGCAAGTCCATCGCCGAGGTGCTGAACATGCCGATCGAGGAGGCGCTGGACTTCTTCGAGGCCGTACCGACGATCTCGCGCCACCTCAAGACCCTCAACGAGGTCGGCCTCGGCTACGTCCGGCTCGGTCAGTCCGCGCCGACCCTCTCCGGGGGCGAGGCGCAGCGGGTGAAGCTGTCGAGCGAACTGCAGAAGCGTTCCACGGGCCGTACGGTCTACGTGCTGGACGAGCCCACCACGGGGCTGCACTTCGAGGACATCAGCAAGCTGATCACCGTGCTCTCGGGACTGGTCGAGAAGGGCAACACGGTGATCGTCATCGAGCACAACCTGGACGTCATCAAGACGGCGGACTGGGTGGTCGACATGGGTCCCGAGGGCGGCAACGGCGGCGGTCTGGTCATCGCGGAGGGCACCCCGGAGCAGGTGGCGGGCGTCCCGGCCAGCCACACCGGCAAGTTCCTGCGGGAGATCCTGGACGCCGAACGGATCAGCGACGCGTCGGCCCCCGCGAAGAAGGCGCCGACGAGGAAGACGGCCACGAAGAAGGCGGCCACGAAGAAGGCGGTGCCCGCCGCGAAGACGGCCACGGCCAGGACGACCGTGGCCAAGACGACAGCGGCGGCCAAGAAGGCACCGGCCAAGAAGTCCGCCACGGGGGCGCGCCGCTCCTGACGGACGTCTCCGTCCCGGCCCCAGTTCCGGTCCCCGTCCCCGTATCCGTATCCGTATCCGTCTCGTCCGTCCCGTGTCCGACAGGATCCTCGGGACGGACGGACGGACAAGACGGGGACGCGCGGACGACGGGGTACGGCTCCGGGCGGCGCGGGCCATGCGGGCGGCGCGGGCGCCGTACCGGTGGACTCGCCGGAGCGGGCGCTGCCCCGCGTGGCCAGGACCACCCCGGCCGGGGCCGGGCACCTGCCGTGGACCGGGGATCGATCCGGACGGCTGCCGCGCGGTGCTCGCCGCGTTCCGCCGCCGGGCCCCGTCTTCCGTGCCCGTCCTCCGTCCCCGTCATCGGCAGGCCCTCACCAGGCGACGGGCAGTTCGTGCACCCCGTACACGAGCATGTCCTCCTTGAAGCGCAGCGCGCTGTCGGGGACGGTGGTGCGCAGCCCGGGGAAGCGCCGCAGCAGCGCCGGATAGGCGAGTTGCAGCTCGGCGCGGGCCAGATTCTGGCCCAGGCACTGGTGGATGCCGTGGCCGAACGCGATATGGCGCCGCGCCCCCGCCCGGTCGACGTCGAGCCGGTCCGGCTCGGGGAAGACGGTCTCGTCCCGGTTCCCGGCGTCGTTGGCGAGGACGACCCCCTCGCCCGCCCGGATGAGCGTGCCCGCGATCTCCACGTCCTCGGTGGCCACCCGGCGGCGTCCGCTGTGCGTGATGGTGAGGTAGCGCAGCAGCTCCTCCACCGCGTTGGCCACCCGGGCGGGGTCGCCGTCCCGGACCACGGCGAGCTGTTCGGGGTGGTGGAGCAGGGCGAGGGTGCCCAGGGCGGTCATGTTCGCGGTGGTCTCGTGCCCGGCACCCAGCAGCAGGACCGCGTTCTCGACGAGCTGTGCCCGGTCGAGTTCACCGGTGCGCACCCGCTCCACCACCAGGGTGCTGAGCAGATCATCGGCCGGATCGCGGTCCTTGACGGCGATCAGCTCGTCGAGATACCCGGCGAGTTCCCCGGCGGCGGCCCTGGCCTGTTCCGGTGTGCTGTCGAGAGTGACCAGGGTGCGCGCGGCACGCTGGAAGAGGCCGTGGTCGCCGCGGGGGACCCCGAGGAGTTCGCCGATGACCAGCGAGGGCATGGGCAGGGCGAACGCGCTCACCAGGTCGGCCGGCGGGCCGGCCGCCTCCATGGCGTCCAGCAGTTGGTCGACGACCTCCTGGATACGGGGCTTCATGGCCGCGACGCGTTTGACCGTGAAGTGCGCGGTGAACATGCGCCGCGTGCGGTGGTGCTCGGGGTCGTCCTGGACGAGGAAGGGCAGCCGGTCGGGGTCGCGCCGGGCGAAGACGCCCGCGCTCTGCACGGGATGGCCCGGACGCGTGACGTCGGAGCTGAACCGCGGGTCGGCGAGCACGGCGCGCTGGTCCTCGTACCGCGTGACGAGCCAGGCCACGGCGCCGTTCCACAGCCGGATCGGGGAGACGGGCGCCTCCTTGCGCAGCTCCGCGTACTGCGGCGGCGGGTCGAAGGGACAGCCGGCCGCGCGGCGGTAGGGAAAAGCGGGAACGGCGGGTACGGCTGTCCCGGTCATGACGCGCCCTCCGGGGTGGCGGTGCGGCACCGGTGCCGGTCGGTCTGGATGCGCATGGAACCCTCCTCACGGGACGGAGCCCGTCAGCGTTGAAGGTTAGTTACCCGAAGTATTTTCACACTCTGATATGTGTATAGGGCAAGTGCTTCTTCGGCCATCCGGAACCGGCATCATGGGGCGGATGGACGGTTCCCCTGCCCGCGAGCGCGACGCCACCGCCCGCATCGCCGAACTGCAGGTTCTGCTGAGCGCCCTCGCGTACGACATCACCCGGCCCCGCTCCCACGAACTGCTCGTGACCATGGCGGGAGCCCCGATCGACCGGGCGGGCGTCGCGCTGCTGCGTGTGCTGGCGGAGGAGCGGGAGCCGCTGCGTATCGGCCGGATCGCGGAGCGGCTGGGCGTCCGCGCGCCGCATGTCACGCGGCAGGTCAGGGAGTTGGAGCGGCAGGGTCTCGTCGTACGCGTGGAGGAGGCGGCGGACCGCCGGGCGCAGCGGGTCGCGCCCACCGGCAAGGGGTTCGACACCCTCGCCCGGCTCGACCGGGCGGCCCAGGCGCTGCTCGCGGAGAACCTGGAGGGCGTGGCGCCCGACCGGATCGGTCACGCGGTCGAGGTGCTGCGCCGGATCTCCGGCGCCCGTCGCCAGGGATGAGCCGCGAGGGGTGAGCCCCCGGGCGTGAGCCGTCGGCGAGCGGGGGAGCGTCGGAGGGGCGTACGGTGCGGCCGCCGGACGGCCGCCGGAACGGCCCCGGTATCGTCACGTATGTCGTCGGCACCCCCCGTTCGTCTCGTCCGGAGGCCACCGGCGGCCCGTTCGGACCCCCAGACCAGTGGAGACACCATGGCCGGCTCGCCCGCCCCTCGCCGTACCGTGCTGAAGGGGGCCGCGCTCGCCGGTGTCGCCGGGCTGGGAGCGGCGGCCTGCTCCACCGACTCGAAGCTCGGCCACGCCGAGACCCCCACGCCCACCGCCCCCGTCGAGCTGGGCGCGGCGTCCGACGTGCCGGTCGGCGGCGCCAAGCTCTACAAGGAAGAGCGCGTCGTGGTGAGCTGCCCGGAGAAGGGCCGGTACAAGGCGTTCAGCGCGCAGTGCACCCACGCGGGCTGTCTGCTGGGGTCGCTGGAGGGCACGGTGGGTGACTGCCCGTGCCACGGCAGCAAGTTCGACGTCACCACGGGCCAGGTCCTGCACGGCCCGGCCACCGTCCCGCTGCCCGAGGTGCCCGTCACGGAGACGGACGGAAAGCTCGTCGCGGGCCCCAAGGGCTAGAGTCGCGGGCCCCAAGGGCTAGAGTCGCGGGCCCCAAGGGCTGGACCGGAGGCCCGAGAACCGGGCCGCCGGACCCGAGGACCGGCCGAGGCCGCCGGGGGCCCGTTCCGGGAGGTCGCGCCGAGGTCCGCTGTCGGTCCCCGACAGTAGGGTGGAGTGCATGGCCGACCCCTCCAGCTACCGCCCCAAGCCGGGACAGATCCCCGACTCGCCGGGGGTCTACAAATTCCGCGACGAACACCGCCGGGTGATCTACGTCGGGAAGGCGAAGAGCCTCCGGCAGCGGCTCGCCAGCTACTTCCAGGACCTGGCGGGTCTCCATCCGCGTACCCGCACGATGGTGACCACCGCCGCCTCCGTCGAGTGGACCGTCGTCTCCACCGAGGTTGAGGCGCTCCAGCTCGAATACTCCTGGATCAAGGAGTTCGACCCCCGCTTCAACGTCAAGTACCGCGACGACAAGAGCTATCCGTCGCTCGCGGTCACGCTCAACGAGGAGTTCCCGCGCGTCCAGGTGATGCGCGGCGCCAAGAAGAAGGGCGTGCGCTACTTCGGTCCGTACGGACACGCCTGGGCCATCCGCGAGACCGTCGACCTGATGCTCCGTGTCTTCCCTGTACGGACCTGCTCCGCCGGGGTGTTCAAGAACGCGGCGCGCACCGGCCGCCCCTGCCTGCTCGGTTACATCGGCAAGTGCTCGGCGCCCTGCGTCGGCCGGGTCACCCCCGAGGAGCACCGCGAACTGGCCGAGGAGTTCTGCGACTTCATGGCCGGCCGCACCGGCGCCTACATCCGCCGCCTGGAGCAGCGGATGACGGAAGCGGCCGAGGAGATGGAGTACGAGAGGGCGGCCCGGCTGCGGGACGACATAGGCGCGCTGCGCCGCGCGATGGAGAAGAACGCCGTCGTGCTCGCCGACGCCACTGACGCCGATCTGATCGCGGTCGCCGAGGACGAGCTGGAGGCCGCCGTCCAGATCTTCCACGTACGGGGCGGCCGGGTCCGCGGCCAGCGCGGCTGGGTCACCGACAAGGTCGAGGCCGTCGACACCGCGGGCCTCGTGGAGCACGCCCTCCAGCAGCTCTACGGGGAGGAGCGCGGCGACGCCGTCCCCAAGGAGGTGCTGGTCCCCGCCCTGCCCGCGGACCCCGCCGACACCACGGCCCTCACCGAGTGGCTGAGCGGCCGCCGCGGCGCCCAGGTCTCCCTGCGGATCCCGCAGCGCGGCGACAAGAAGGACCTGATGGCGACGGTCGGGCGCAACGCCCAGCAGTCCCTCGTCCTGCACAAGACCAAGCGGGCCAGCGATCTCACCACCCGCTCCCGCGCCCTGGAGGAGATCTCCGAGGCGCTGGACCTGGACAGCGCGCCGCTGCGCATCGAGTGCTACGACATCTCGCACTTCCAGGGGGACGACGTCGTGGCCTCCATGGTGGTCTTCGAGGACGGCCTCGCCCGCAAGAGCGAGTACCGCCGCTTCCAGATCAAGGGCCGGGTCGGTGACACCCAGGTCTGGCACGGCGAGGGCCAGGACGACGTCCGGTCGATGCACGAGGTGATCAGCCGCCGCTTCCGCCGCTACCTCCTGGAGAAGGAGAAGACCGGGGAGTGGGCGGAGCAGGCCGAACAGCAGTCCGGGGAAGCGCCGGGGCAGCGGGCCGTGGACGGGGCACTGCCGCAGGCGGGACCGCCGGAGCCGGACCCCCTCACGGAGGACGACGGCAGGCCCAAGCGCTTCGCCTATCCGCCCCAGCTCCTGGTGGTCGACGGCGGACAGCCCCAGGTCGCGGCGGCCAAGCGGGCCCTGGACGAGCTGGGCATCGACGACGTCGCCGTCTGCGGCCTCGCCAAGCGCCTCGAAGAGGTCTGGGTGCCCGACGAGAGCGACCCCGTGGTGCTGCCCCGCTCCAGCGAGGGCCTCTACCTCCTCCAGCGGGTACGGGACGAGGCGCACCGCTTCGCCATCACCTACCAGCGGGCGAAGCGGGCCAAACGGGTCAGGACCAGCCCGCTGGACGATGTCGCGGGCCTCGGCGAGTCCCGTAAACAGGCACTCATCAAGCATTTCGGCTCGGTGAAGCGGCTCCGGCAGGCGACAATCGACCAGATCTGCGAGGTGCCGGGAGTGGGCCGCAAGACGGCCGAGTCCGTCGCCGTGGCCCTGGCCTCGGCGGCCCCGGCGGCACCCGCCGTGAACACGGCGACAGGAGAGATCATGGAAGACGACGGGGGCACCACGCATGACTGAGCACGACCGGGACGGAGCAGGGCACGTGAGTACGGGCACCACGAAGGAGAACGGCGAGGCCGTCGAGGCGGCCATCCCCGAGCTGGTGATCATCTCCGGCATGTCGGGCGCGGGCCGCAGTACGGCGGCGAAGTGCCTGGAGGACCTCGGCTGGTTCGTCGTGGACAACCTGCCGCCCGCGCTGATCCCCACCATGGTGGAGCTGGGCGCCCGCTCGCAGGGCAATGTGGCACGGATCGCGGTCGTCGTGGACGTCCGCGGCCGGCGCTTCTTCGACAACCTCCGCGAGTCGCTGGCGGACCTCGACGCCAAGGAGGTCACCCGGCGGATCGTCTTCCTGGAGTCCTCCGACGAGGCGCTGGTGCGCCGCTTCGAGTCCGTACGCCGCCCGCACCCCCTCCAGGGCGACGGCCGGATCGTCGACGGCATCGAGGCCGAGCGCGACCTGCTCAGAGAGCTGCGCGGCGACGCCGACCTCGTGATCGACACCTCCAGCCTCAACGTCCACGAGCTGCGCGCCAAGATGGACGCCCAGTTCGCCGGCGACGAGAAGCCGGAGCTGCGGGCCACCGTCATGTCCTTCGGCTACAAGTACGGCCTGCCGGTCGACGCCGACCTGGTCGTGGACTGCCGCTTCCTGCCCAATCCGCACTGGGTCCCCGAGCTGCGCCCCTTCACCGGGCTCAACGACGAGGTCTCCGCGTACGTCTTCAACCAGCCCGGTGCCAAGGAGTTCCTCGACCGCTACACCGAGCTGCTGCAACTCATCGCCGCCGGATACCGGCGCGAGGGCAAGCGCTACGTCACCGTCGCCGTCGGGTGTACGGGCGGCAAGCACCGCTCCGTCGCCATGTCCGAGAAGCTCGCCGCCCGCCTCGTCTCCGAGGGCATGGAGACCGTCGTCGTCCACCGGGACATGGGGCGCGAGTGACCGGACGCACCTTCCGGCTGCGCCGGCTGCGCCGGGGCATCCCCGCCCTGTCGGGGCGCGGACCGGCCGCCCAGCCCAAGGTCGTCGCGCTCGGCGGCGGCATGGGGCTCTCCGCCTCCCTCGCCGCGCTGCGCCGGATCACCGGGGACCTCACCGCGGTCGTCACGGTGGCCGACGACGGCGGCTCCAGCGGCCGGCTCCGCGAGGAGCTGGGCGTGCTGCCCCCCGGTGACCTGCGCAAAGCCCTCGCCGCACTCTGCGGCGACGACGACTGGGGCCAGACCTGGGCCAGGGTGATCCAGCACCGCTTCCAGTCCCAGGGCGAGCTGCACGAGCACGCGGTCGGCAATCTGCTGATCGTCGCGCTCTGGGAACAGCTCGGCGACCATGTCCAGGCCCTGGACCTGGTCGGCAAGCTCCTGGGCGCGCACGGCCGGGTGCTGCCCATGTCCGCCGTACCGCTGGAGCTCCAGGCCCTGGTGCGGGGGCACGACCCGGCGCGCCCGGACGAGGTCGAGACGGTGCGCGGCCAGGCGACCGTGGCGCTCACCCGCGGTGAGGTGCAGTCCGTCCATCTCGTGCCGAACGACCCGCCGGCGGTCCCCGAGGCGGTCGCCGCCGTCCTGGACGCCGACTGGGTGGTGCTCGGTCCCGGCTCCTGGTTCTCCTCCGTGATCCCGCACCTACTGGTGCCGGAACTGCTCGACGCGCTCGTCGAGACGAAGGCCCGCCGGGTCCTCTCGCTGAACCTCGTACCGCAACCCGGCGAAACCGATGGCTTCTCACCGCAGCGTCATTTGGAGGTTTTGGGGCGACACGCCCCTAAACTCGCCTTGGACGTGGTGCTGGCCGATGAGGCCGCCGTGCCCGACAGCGACTCTCTCTCCGATGCCGCCAAACGGTTCGGTGCCGCCGTCGAGCTGGCGCCGGTGGCAGCGACCGGCAGTTCCCCCAAGCACGACCCGGAGCTGCTGGCAGCCGCGTACGACCGTATTTTTCGGATGCATGGAAGGATCGGCCCATGGCGATGACGCCAGCGGTGAAGGACGAGATCGCCCGCCTCCCCGTCACCCGGACGTGCTGCAGGAAGGCGGAGGTCTCGGCGATCCTTCGGTTCGCGGGCGGGCTGCACCTGGTGAGCGGGCGCATCGTGATCGAGGCGGAGCTGGACACCAGCATCGCCGCGCGCCGGCTCCGCAAGGACATCCTGGAGATCTTCGGACACAACTCCGAGCTCGTGGTGATGGCGCCCGGCGGGCTGCGGCGCGGCAGCCGTTACGTCGTACGGGTGATTACCGGCGGTGACCAGCTCGCCCGTCAGACCGGCCTGGTCGACGGCCGGGGACGCCCGATCAGGGGGCTGCCGCCCCAGGTGGTCTCGGGGGCCACCTGTGACGCGGAGGCCGCCTGGCGCGGCGCGTTCCTGGCGCACGGCTCGCTCACGGAGCCCGGCCGCTCCTCCTCGCTGGAGGTGACCTGCCCGGGGCCGGAGGCCGCCCTCGCGCTGGTCGGCGCGGCCCGCAGACTCCAGATCGCCGCCAAGGCGCGCGAGGTGCGCGGGGTGGACCGGGTGGTCGTACGGGACGGCGACGCGATCGGCGCGCTGCTCACCCGGCTCGGCGCCCACGAGTCGGTGCTCGCCTGGGAGGAGCGGCGGATGCGCCGCGAGGTCCGGGCCACGGCCAACCGGCTCGCCAACTTCGACGACGCGAACCTGCGCCGCTCCGCCCGCGCGGCGGTGGCCGCCGGGGCCCGGGTGCAGCGTGCGCTGGAGATCCTGGGCGAGGAGGTGCCCGAACATCTGGCCGCCGCGGGCCGGCTCCGTATGGAGCACAAGCAGGCGTCCCTGGAGGAGCTGGGCGCGCTCGCCGACCCGCCGCTGACGAAGGACGCCGTCGCGGGGCGGATCAGACGGCTGCTGGCGATGGCCGACAAGCGGGCGCAGGACCTGGGGATTCCGGGTACGGAGTCCAATCTGAGTGAGGAACTGGCCGACGGCCTCGTCGGGTAGGACCCGCGCCACGCCCTACGAGGGGCCGTACGAGAGCCTTCGCGTGGGGTCGTCCGACGGCCCGCCGGGGCCCGCGCGCACGCCGGTGCCCGCGCCCCCGCGCACCCCTGCTGCCGGTACCGAAAGGTGCCGGCAGCAGGTATTTTGCGGCCCCTTGAGGCGCTCTTGACATGATCATGCAGCCTCGCGAGCCTGACGTCTGTCCAGGGACATGACAGACGACGACAAGAGGGGCACATGAGACGAAGAGCGGGATCGATCCTGGTGGCGGGCGCGCTGCTGCTGGGCGGGACGACGGCGGCCACCGCCGCCCAGGCGGAGCCGGCGCCCCGCGCGGCGGCCGGGAAGGGGACCGCCGCCGACGCGGTGAAGGTCTTCGACGCCGAGGTCACCAAGGAGCAGGTCCCCCTGCTCCTCTCGGCCGGCCAGGACGCCCACGAACTGAGCGAACGGGCTCCCGGGAAGGGCACGGCGAAGGTCGAGGTCTTCCTCACCGACGCCCAGGCACGTGACCTGGAACGGCAGGGCGTCACCGTCACGGAGCGCACGGTGTCCGCCGGGACCGCCGGGCGGCTGCGGGCCGCCGGGGACGGCGTGTTCCGCCCGTACAGCGGCGCGGGCAACCTCCAGGAGGAGATCGTCGCCACCGGGCAGGCCAACCCCCGGATAGCCAAGGTCGTCTCCCTCGGCAAGACCCTGCGCGGCCAGGACATCCTCGCCCTCAAGCTCAGCAAGGGCGCGCGGACCACCAAGGACGGCGCCAAGCCGTCCGTGCTGTACATGTCCAACCAGCACGCCCGGGAGTGGATCACCCCCGAGATGACCCGCCGGCTGATGCACCACTACATCGACAACTACGGCAAGGACCGGCGGATCACGAAGATCGTCGACTCCACCGAGCTGTGGTTCGTCCTCTCCGCCAACCCGGACGGCTACGACTTCACCCACAGCTCCGAGGCCAACCGGCTCTGGCGCAAGAACCTCCGTGACGTCGACGGGGACGGCCGGATCACCTCCGGCGACGGCGTCGACCTCAACCGGAACTTCGCCTACAAATGGGGATACGACGACGAGGGTTCGTCACCCCGGCCGGCCAGCGAGACCTACCGCGGCGGCGGCCCCGGCTCCGAGCCCGAGACACAGGCCATCGACCGGTTCCAGAAGCGCATCGGCTTCGACTACGGCATCAACTACCACTCCGCCGCCGAACTGCTGCTCTACGGCGTCGGCTGGCAGGTCGCCACCCCCACCCCCGACGACGTCCTCTACAAGGCGCTCGCGGGCACCCCGGAGAACCCGGCGGTCCCCGGCTACTACCCGCAGGTCTCCTCCGAGCTGTACACCACCAACGGCGAGGCCGACGGGCACGCCGCGAACGTCAACGGCACGATGATGTTCACCCCGGAGATGACGACCTGCCAGACCGCCTCCGCACTCGACCCGGACGACGCGTGGGAGGCCAGGGACTGCCGCTCCGGCTTCAACTTCCCCGACGACGAGAAGCTGATCCAGGGCGAGTTCGCCAAGAACATCCCCTTCGCGCTCTCCGTCGCAGAGACCGCCGCTCACCCCGACCGGCCGTCCTCGCCGGTGGGGCTCACCGCCCCCGACTTCACCCCCGACCCCTTCACCACCTCGTACGCGCGCGGCACCGGCCAGGAGGTCTCCGTCATCGCCCGCAAGGCGCTGCGGAACAAAGAGCTGAAGTACCGCGTCAACGGCGGTCGCACCCAGACCGGCAAACTCCATGCCTGGAAGGGCGGCAAGACCTACGGCGGGGAGGACAACCTCCACTTCGACGAGTACCGCGGCACGACCGGAACCGCTCGTACGGGTGACACGGTCGAGGTCTGGTTCACCGCGCGCACGGCGGCCGGGAAGGCCACCTCCAGCGAGCGCTTCCGCTACACCGTCGCCGAACGCCCCCGCGCCGACACGCTCGTGATCGCCGAGGAGGGCGCCCCCGCCCAGCGGACGGCCGCCTACACCGACGCCCTGCGCGCGAGCGGCCGTACCGCCGCCGTCTGGGACGTCGCCACCCAGGGCGCCCCGCACCCCCTCGGCGTCCTCGGCCACTTCTCGGCGGCCGTCCACTACACCGGCGCCGCGGCGCCCGGCGGCGCCACCCAGCTCGCGCTGCGCGCCTTCCTCAACGAGGGCGGCAAGCTGATCGAGGCCGGCCGGCTCGCCGGCGGCAACGCCCAGATCGGGCGCGCCGCCACCAACGACTTCAGCCAGTACTACCTGGGCGCCTACGGCAGGACCGCCACCCCCGGCGCCACCGGCTTCACCGGCGCGGGAGCGCTCACCGGCGCGAACGGCGCGCTGACCGCCCTGCCCGGCAGCCCGCTGAACCCGGTGGGCGCGTACACCGTCACCTCCGACACGCTGGACCCGGCGACGTATCCGCAGTTCAGCAGCGCCCAGTCCGGCTCGTACGCGGGCATCACCAACCCGTACGCCCCCTACGCGGGCCAGTGGATGGCCGCCGCCGCCCACCAGGACAACGCCTGGCGCCGCCTCACCCGCACCGTCGACCTCACCGGTGTCAGCGCCGCCGACCGCCCCGAGCTGCGCCTCGCGCTCAACTGGAACACGGAGGAGGGGTACGACCACGCCCTCCTGGAGGCCCGTTCCAGCGGCGGCGAGGACTGGACCACCCTGCCCGAGGCGGGCGGCGCCAGCAGCAGCGCCGTACCCGCCGAGTGCGAGGCCGGCTTCTTCCTCCAGGGCCACCCCTTCCTCGGCCACTACCTGACCCTCGGCGCCGACGGCTGCACCGCCACCGGCACCAGTGGCGCCTGGAACAGCCTCACCGGCGCCTCCGACGGCTGGCAGCAGGTCTCCTTCGACCTGAGCGCCTACGCGGGCACGAAGGCCGAGCTGTCGCTCAGCTATGTCACCGACCCCGGCAGCGGCGGGCGCGGCGTCTTCGCGGACGACGCGCGCCTGGTCGTGGGCGGGGCCGAGCGGGAGACCGAGGGGTTCGAGACCTCGCTGGGCGCCTGGACCGTGCCGGGGCCGCCGGCCGGATCACCCGCCGTCGCGGGGGACTGGGCGCGCTCCCGGACCCTGTTCGCCTCGTACGCGTCCGTCACCACGCGTGACACCGTGCTCCTCGGATTCGGCCTGGAGCACCTGGCCGGCGCCGCGGAGCGCACCGCGCTCCTCGACACGGCGCTGCGCTCGCTCCGGCGCTGATCGCCCGGCCCGGGGGGGGGCCCGCGCCCCCGCCCCACCGCGCGCCCGGAGGACGTCGT
>NZ_JBHZDA010000128.1:0-16475 GCF_042755665.1 Streptomyces sp. NPDC059142 | reverse complement strand
ACCCTAGGCCGCCTCGGGCGGGGCGCCCGACGGAGCCCCTGACGGTGCGTCCGTACTCCCGTCCCTGCCCCCGTTCGCGCGCTCCGCCCTGCGCAGCAGCAGCGCCGCCAGCAGCCCGCCCGCGAGGACGGCCACGGCGCCGACGAGCTGGCTGGTCTCCAGCCCCCGGGCGAACGCGTCCGAGATCCGCAGCCGCTCCGCGGCCCCGTCCGCCGCCGCGAGCGCCGCGGGCAGCGAGGCGGCGCCCACGGCCGCCGGTACGAGGGCGGCGAAGCGGGCGTTGAGCACCGCGCCCAGCACGGCGACGCCGAGGCCGTTGCCGAACTCGGCCAGCGTGCCGTTGATGCCCGCGCCGACCCCGGCCTTCTCCGGCGGGATCGCGCTCATGATGGCGTTGGCCATGGCCGGCATGGACAGGGCCACGCCCGCGCCCATCACGACCAGCCCGAGCAGCATCCCGCCGTACCCGTGGGCGCCGAGCAGCGCGATCGAGGCGAGCCCCGCGGCCACCAGGGACATTCCGGTGGCGATGAGGCCCGGGGTGCCGATCCTCGGCAGCAGCCGCGCCGCGACGCCGAGGAGGTTGAGGACGATGACGGTGAGCGCGAGCGGCGCCGTCCGCAGACCGGCGTCGAGCGGCCCGTACCCCAGGACGAACTGGAGGTGCTGGGTCAGCAGGAAGAGCGAGCCGGTCATCCCGAAGGCGACCAGGACGGCGCCGCCGACCGCGCCGACGAAGCGCTGGTCGCGGAAGAAGCGCATGTCCAGCATGGGGTACGGGATCCGCAGCTCCCAGAGGACGAAGGCGCCCAGGACCAGCACCCCGACGGTGGCGGCGAGCAGCACCCGTCCGGACAGCCAGCCGTGGTCGGGGCCCGAGATGATCGCGTACACGACGGCGGTCATCCCGATGGTGGAGAGCAGCGCGCCGAGCAGGTCGGGGCGGTCGCCCTCCTTGGTCCTCGACTCGGGTACGAGGGCGACGACCGCGACGAGGCCGAGCGCCGCGACGGGGATGTTGATCAGGAAGATCGCGCCCCACCAGAAGTGTTCGAGCATGAACCCGCCGAGCAGCGGACCGGCGGCGAACCCGAGGGAGCTGACGGTGGACCAGAGGCCGATCGCCCTGACGCGTTCGGTGTCGTCGAAGATCTGGACGACGACGGCGAGCGTGGTGGTGATCAGCAGCGCGCCGCCGACGCCCATCCCGGCGCGGGCGGCGATCAACTGCGCGCTGGTCTGCGAGAGTCCGGCGGCCAGCGAGCCGGTCCCGAACAGCGCGAGCCCCGCGATCAGGAGCCTCTTGCGGCCGTAGCGGTCGGCGGCGTTGCCCGCGGTGAGCAGCAGGCCCGACTGGACGAGCGAGTAGGCGTTGATCATCCACTGGATGTCGGCGGTGGAGGCGCCCAGCTCCCGGGTGAGGGAGGGGATCGCGACGCTGAGGATGGTGTTGTCCAGCAGCACGGTGATCTGGGCGAGGCAGATGACACCGAGGATGAGCCAGCGCTGGGGGTGCCGGGTGGGGGCGGTCCTGTTCTCGTCGGCCGTCGTCGGCATGGGGCCTCCTTGAACGCCTTGTACGGTGTATGGGACTCGCGTCGCCATACACCGTACAAGAGATTCCCTTACGCTGTACAGAGAATCCCTCCGGGCCGTCCCTCCGACGGGTGTTTCCCGGGGTTACGCCCGCTGCGTCAGGTCGTAGAGCGTGGTGCCGTCCACGGTGACCTTCTTGAAGGTGGCCTCCACCCAGGTGGTGAGGGAGGAGCTGCCGTTGCCGCCGGGCCCGCCGCCGCTGCCCGAGAGGAAGTAGTGGATCTTCCCGTCGGTCACGTACTTTTTGAACTGGGCGAGGGTCGGGGACGGGTCGCTGCCGTTGAAGCCGCCGATCGCCATGACGGGCTTCCCGGTGGCGAGCTGGTAGCTGGCGGCGTTCTGGGAGCCGATGGCCGCGGCGACCCAGGTGTAGTCGGAGGCGTTCTTCCTGAGGGCCGCCTCGACCTCGGTGGAGACGTTCTGGCCGTCGAGGAGGCCGCCCATACCGCCGCCGCCCATGCCACCGCGCTCACCCGCGGCGCCGCCGCCGGGGACGGCGCCCGGCATGCCCCCGGCCTGCCGGCCGTTCTGGCCGTTCTGCTGCTGGCCGGTCTGGCCGGTCTGGCTGTTCTGGCCGTTCTGCGTGGGGGGCTGGCCCATGCCCTGGCCGCCGGTGCCGGCCGGGGGCTGCCCCATGGCCTGACCGCCGGTGCCCTGGCCCTGGCCCTGGCCGGGCATCCCCATCCCGCCGTCGCCACCGCCGGGACCGCCGCCCCCGGGGCCGCCGCGTCCGCCGCCCCCGCCGAAGCCGCCCGCCGAGGCCGGGCCCGCCGTGACGATCGAGCCGGTGTGCGCGCTGTCGACCGTGGTCAGGGTGTACGCGAACGGTCCCGCCAGCGAGGTCACGACGGCCAGACCGGCCGCGCCGAGCGCGAACCGCCGCCCCAGCCGCCCCACGCACAGCAGCCCCGCCGCGGCCACCAGACCGCCGATCAGCACCGCCCAGCGCAGCCACGGCAGGTAGTCCGGGGTCCGCCCGAGCAGGACGAAGGCCCAGACCGCGGACCCCGCGGCCGTCACCGCGAGCGCCGCCGACGCCGCGATGTGCGCCCGCTCCTCCCACAGCACCGCGACGCCCATCCCGATGACGGCGGCGAGATACGGGGCCAGGGCGACCGTGTAGTACTGGTGGAAGATGCCGGCCATGAAGCTGAAGACGCCCATCGTCATCAGCAGCGCGCTGCCCCACACGAGGAACGCCGAGCGCGCCGTGTCCGTACGCGGGCTCCTTCGGGTGACGACGAGTCCCGCGACGAGCAGGATCAGCGCGGCGGGCAGCAGCCAGGAGATCTGGCCGCCGACCTCGGAGTTGAACATCCGGCCGAGGCCGGTCTCGCCCCACATGCCGCCACCGGCGCCACCGCCGCCCCCTCCGCCGCCGCCGACGCTGCCGGTCTCGTCGCCGTTGATACGGCCCAGGCCGTTGTAGCCGAAGGTCAGCTCCAGGAAGGAGTTGTTCTGCGAACCGCCGATGTACGGACGGGAGGACGCGGGCCACAGCTCCACGATCGCGACCCACCAGCCGCCGGCCACCACCATCGCGCCCGCCGCCAGGGCGAGCTGGCCGAGCCTGCGCCGCAGGGACGTGGGCGCGCAGACCGCGTACACCAGCGCCAGCGGCGGCAGGATCAGGAACGCCTGGAGCGTCTTCGTCAGGAAGGCGAAGCCGACCGCGACGCCCGCCCACACCAGCCACTTCGTCCGGCCGGCCTCCAGCGCGCGCAGCACGCAGTAGACGGTGACGGTCATCAGCAGCGCGAGCAGCGCGTCCGGGTTGTTGAAGCGGAACATCAGCGCGGCGACCGGCGTCAGCGCCAGCACGACCCCCGCGGTGAGCCCGGCGACCGGGCTGAAGCGGCGGCGCACGGCGGCGTACAGCACCGCGATCGTCCCGACGCCCATCAGCACCTCGGGCACCAGGATCTGCCAGGAGCCGAGCCCGAAGAGCCGTACGGACAGGGCCATCGGCCAGAGCGCGGCCGGCGGCTTGTCGACGGTGATCGAGTTCGCGGCGTCGGAGGAGCCGAAGAAGAACGCCTTCCAGCTCTCGCTGCCCGCCTGGACCGCCGCGGAGTAGAAGGAGTTGGCGTATCCGGAGGCGCTGAGGTTCCAGAGCTGGAGGAGCGCGGTGGCCAGCAGGAGGGCGAACAGGGCGGGGCGCACCCAGGCCGGGTCCTCCCGCCTGCCCCGCCAGAGGCGGGCGGCGCGGCCGGCGCCCGCGCGGTGGGCGGGGCCGTCCGCCGCCGGCGCGAGCCCGTCGGGCTGAAGGGTCGTGGTCATCGGGCGTTCCTTGAGTAGAGGGCGGCGGAGTCGGCGGGGGCGTCGGCGAGAGGGTCGCCGGAGACTTCGGTACGGGGAAGCTCGTCGGCGCGCCGGTCCGGGAAGACCCAGGCGCGCAGGAGCAGGAAGCGCAGCACCGTCGCGGCGAGGTTGGCGGCGATCAGCACGGCCAGCTCGGTGGAGTGCGCGGGATTGCCGCTGGCCGCGTCCAGGGCCGCCAGCGAACCGCTGGTCAGGGCGAGACCGATCGCGAAGACGACCAGGCCCTGGGCCTGGTGGCGGACGGCGCCGTCCCGGCCGCGTACCCCGAAGGTGAGCCTCCGGTTGGCGGCGGTGTTGACGATCGCCGAGACCAGCAGCGCGCCGGCGTTGGCGAGTTGTGGACTCGCTGTGGCGCGGAAGAGGGAGTACAGGAGAAGATAGAAGAGCGTGGACAGGGCGCCCACGACACAGAAGCCGACCAGTTGCCTGGCGAGACCGCCGGGAACCCCAGGAAGCCGGCGGTCCCTCGGGTCGTCCCCGAAGGGCCTCGCCAGCCGGTCCAGAGGCAGCGCGCCCACCGCGAGCGCACGCCCCACCCGCCAGACGCCCTTCAGATCCTCGGTCGCGGTGCTGATGATGTTCACCGTGGAGTCGGGGTCGTCGATCCAGTCGACCGGCACCTCATGGATCCGCAGTCCGGCGCGCTCGGCGAGCACCAGCATCTCCGTGTCGAAGAACCAGCCGGTGTCCTCGACCATCGGCAGCAGCCGCTGGGCGACATCGCGCCGTATCGCCTTGAACCCGCACTGGGCGTCGCTGAACCGGGCCGACAGAGAGGACTTGAGGATGAGGTTGTAGGCCCGCGAGATGAACTCGCGCTTGGGCCCCCGCACGACCCGCGACGACCGGGAGAGCCGGGAGCCGATCGCCAGATCCGAATGCCCGGAGATCAGGGGGGCGACCAGCGGCAGCAGCGCGTTCAGGTCGGTGGAGAGGTCCACGTCCATATAGGCCAGGACGGGCGAGTCGGAGTGCGACCAGACGGTACGGAGCGCCCTCCCGCGCCCCTTCTGTTCCAGTCGGTACGCCCGTACCTCCGGCAGCTCCGCGTCCAGCCGGGCGGAGACGTCCGCGGTGCGGTCCGTACTCGCGTTGTCCGCGATCGTGATGCGGAAGCTGTACGGGAAGGTACGGGCGAGGTGGCCGTGCAGACGCCGCACACATGGTTCGAGGTCCCGCTCCTCGTTGTAGACGGGAATGGTCACGTCGAGTACGGGGGCCTCGGTCACCTCGACCGGGAGATGCTCCCGGGCCGGGAGGGTGCCCCATGAAGTGTCGGTTCGCATGGTGAGAACACTCGCGAGGCGGGCTGTCACGGCCGTGTGGTGAGCCTGTGGCCTGTCTGTGAGTCGGACTCCGCGTCGAACGGGGCGTCGGACGGGGCCGGCCGCGGGCACGGTGGCGTCCGCGCCGGCACGTGGGGCAGCCGTACGGAGAAGACGGTGCGGCCGGGCACGCTCTCGACCGTCACGGTCCCGCCGTGCGCCGTGACGACCGCCTGGACGATCGCGAGACCGAGCCCGGTCGAACCGGCCGCGCGGGAGCGGGAGGCGTCGCCGCGCGCGAAGCGCTCGAAGACATGGGGGAGCAGCGCGGCGGGGATTCCGGGCCCGTCGTCCTGTACGTCGAGCACGACCCAGGAGCCGTGCCCGGCCCCTCCCGCGCGCCCCGGCTGTCCTGGCTGACCTGGCTGACCCGACTGTCCCGGCTGACCCGGCTGCGGGCCCTCGCCTCTGCGTACGCGGGCGACGACGGTGGTGCCGGGGGGCGTGTGCGTACGGGCGTTGGCGAGCAGGTTGACGAGGACCTGATGGAGCCGGGAACCGTCGCCGTGCACGGTGGCGGGCGGCTCGTCGGGCCCCGGCAGCTCCAGCCGCCAGTGGTGGTCCTGCCCGGCGGCGTGCGCGTCGCTCAGCGCGTCCACCACCAGCGGGGAGAGATCGGTGGTCTCGTACGAGAGCGGGCGTCCCGCGTCGAGCCGCGCCAGCAGCAGCAGATCCTCGACCAGCCCGGTCATCCGTTCCGCCTCGGCCTCGATCCGGCCGAGCGCGTACCGGGTGTCGGGTCCCGTCTCCTCCCGGCCGCGCCGCGTCAGTTCGGCGTACCCGCGGATGGAGGCCAGCGGGGTGCGCAGCTCATGGCCCGCGTCGGCGACGAACTGCCGTACACGTGTCTCGCTCTCCTGCCGTGCGGCGAGCGCCGAACCGACGTGCCCCAGCATCCGGTTGAGCGCGGCGCCGACCTGCCCGACCTCGGTGCGGGGATCGGCCTCGGCGGCGGGGACCCGTACGAGCGGGGCCACCTCACCGCTGTGCAGCGGCAGTTCGGAGACCTGGGTGGCGGTG
Source organism: Streptomyces sp. NPDC059142 (assembly GCF_042755665.1). NCBI lineage: Bacteria > Bacillati > Actinomycetota > Actinomycetes > Kitasatosporales > Streptomycetaceae > Streptomyces > Streptomyces sp. NPDC059142. Next base: position 10,212 of record NZ_JBHZDA010000128.1, on the reverse strand, counting down.
GTGGCGACGCGCCGCAGCGGCCGCAGGGCGACCCCGACGAGGGCGCCCCCGGCGATCCCGGCCGCGACCAGCCCCGCGAGGGTGACGCAGACCTCCACGAGGACCAGGATGTTGAGGTTGTCCTGGACGTCCTTGAGGGGAACGCCGACGAGGAAGTCGCCCCGGGGCCCCTCGATGTACGTGACCCGGTAGTCGCCGAGACCGGGCAGGGTCACCGTGTGCGGCTCGCTGTCCCGTACGACGGTGGCGAGGGCCGCGCTCTGCGCCGACGTGAGGTCCTTGTTCGAGACGGGGGGCCAGGAGGTCGCGCTCTTCTGCTCGCCGCTGACCTGCCCGCGGCCGACCGTACCGTCGGACGACACCACCGCGCCGACCGTCCCGAGCGGCGCGCCACCGCCCGTGACCACCTCCAGCGGGTCCTTGTCGCCCCCGGGCACCGAACCCGGCGGAGGAATGTCGCCACCGCCGCCCCGGGGGCCCGCCGCGCGTCCCGCGACGGACTGCACCTGCGTGTCCAACTGGTTGTACAGGTACGAGCGGAAGGCGATCGTGGTGACCGCCCCGATCACCGAGGCGACCACGGCGATCAGCGCGACCGCCGACACCACCAGCCGGGTCCGCAGCGACCAGCGCCGCCCCCTCAGACCCCGCGTGCCCTTCGCCCTGCCCGGACCGCTCATCGCGGGGCGTCACCCGGCTCGCCGGGCTTGATCAGATAGCCGGCGCCGCGCCGGGTGTGGATCATCGGCGGACGCCCGGCGTCGATCTTCCGGCGCAGGTAGGAGATGTAGAGCTCGACGACGTTGGCCTGGCCGCCGAAGTCGTACGACCACACCCGGTCGAGGATCTGGGCCTTGCTCAGCACCCGGCGCGGGTTGCGCATCAGATAGCGCAGCAGCTCGAACTCGGTCGCCGTGAGATGGATGGACTGCCCGTCGCGGGTGACGTCATGGCTGTCCTCGTCCAGCGTCAGGTCCCCGACGACCAGCAGCGACTCGCTCCGTACGGCCGCCGCCCCGGAACGCCGTATCAGCCCGCGCAGCCGGGCCACGACCTCCTCCAGGCTGAACGGCTTGGTGACGTAGTCGTCGCCGCCCGCCGTCAGCCCGGCTATACGGTCCTCGACGGCGTCCTTCGCGGTGAGGAAGAGCACCGGCACCTGCGGCAGTTCACGGCGCAGCCGGCCGAGGACGGCGAGACCGTCCATGTCCGGCAGCATCACGTCCAGCACCACGGCGTCGGGCCGGAACTCCCGCGCGCCGCGCACGGCACCGGCCCCGTCCCCGGCGCTGCGCACCTCCCAGCCCTCGTACCGCAGGGCCATGGAAAGCAGCTCGGTGAGCGACGCCTCGTCGTCGACGACGAGCACACGGACGGGGCTCCCGTCCGGCCTGAGCATTTCGGTACGCCCGCGGGGCGAGGTGAGGGTCATGGTGCTCACCTTGGGCAGGGCCTCTGAGAGAGACCTTTCCCCATCCTGTGAATTCCCTGAGAATGCGCGCTCAGGCGGGCGGGCCCCCGGTTCCGGGCCCGGCTTCGGGGACGAGACCGGCTTCGGAGCCGAGGCCGAAGAGCCGCGCCCCGTTCCCGTGGCAGACCGCGCGCAGCCAGTCCTCGCCCAGACCGAGCCGTTCCAGGGCTTCGAGCTGGTGCGCGTACGGGTACGGCATGTTCGGGAAGTCCGTCCCGAGCAGGATCCGGTCGCCCAGATCCGCGAGCCGCGCCCGCTCCTCGACCGGGAAGGGCGCGAACCCCTCCCCGAAGTCCGTGAAGGCCACCGTGGTGTCGAGCCGCACCTCGCCGTAGCGCTCCGCGAGATCCAGGAAGCCGGTGTACTCCGGCATCCCCAGATGGGCGACGACCAGCCGCAGCCGGGGATGCGCCGCCAGCAGCCGCGCCACGGGCCCCGGCCCCGTGTGCTTCCCGGGCACCGGCCCGGAACCGCAGTGCGCCACCACCGGGACGCCCGCCTCGGCGAGCAGCCCCCAGGCGGGGCGCAGCAGCGGGTCGTTCGGGTCGTACGCGCCCACCTGGACATGCGCCTTGAAGATCCGCGCGCCGTCCTCGACGGCTTCTCGTACGTACGTCTCGACGCCCTCCTCGGGGAAGAGCGTGGCGGTCCGCAGACAGCCGGGCGTACGGCCGGCGAACCCGGCGGCCCAGCCGTTCAGCCAGCGGGCCATGCCCGGCTTGTGCGGATAGACCATCGAGGTGAACGCGCGCACGCCGAACGCGCGGAGCAGGGCGAGGCGTTCGGCCTCGTCGTGGCGGTAGGTGATGGGCCACTCCCGGCCGACGAGGGGCCCGGCGGCGTCGAAGTAGGCCCACACCTTGTCGAGGACGCGTTCGGGCATGAAGTGGGTGTGGACATCGACGAGGGCGGGCACACCGATCCGCTCCCGGAACCGCCGTACGGCATCCACCCCGTCGCCCACGTCCAGGTCGCCCACGTCAGGGCCGCCCGTATCAAGGCCGCCCGTATCAAGGCCACCGTCAAGACCGTCCACGCCCGGGTCGTCCCCGTCAGAAGAGCCCATCCTGCACCTCACCGCCCTCTCCCGGTACGTCCACGACGGGCACGGTGACCGCGTCCGCGCCGCCGCCCGTGTCCGCCACCAGCTCCCAGCCGCTCATGAGCCGGGTGTCCAGCACGACCACGGCCGTCTCCTCCCCGGCGGGGGCGAGATGCAGATCGGGCCCGGCGGCGGCGACCAGCCGGCCCGATACGCGCCCGCCGTCGACCAGCTCACCGACCACCCCGGTCACGGCCGAGGTCCCCGTACGCTCCAGCCCGAAGGCCGCCGCGTGATCGGCCACGGCGCACCCCACCCGCTCCAGCGACTGCGGCCACCCTTCCAGCGCCACGGACCGCGCGTACAGCCGCTCGACCTCCGCCGCCCGCTCGGCCGCCTCCGGCAGCCCGTACCGTACGGCCCGCTTCGCCGCGTACGGCACCCGGTCGGGCACCCCGAGCCCCCGGCGCACCAGCTCCTCCGTCCGCCGCGCGGCCATCAGCGGCCCCCGGCCCAGCCAGGAGAACGCCACGGCGCCCTGCTCCAGCAGCCGGGCCGGGCCGCGCCGCTCGGCGGTGATCCCGACCTTCACCATGCCGGGTCCGAACCACGCCAGATAGACGCGGTACGTGCGCGGATCGTCGGCCAGGGTGTCGGCGGCCACCGAGTGCGCCCGCTCCAGCCGCGCGCACTCGGCGCACCGCCCTCCGGTCCCGCGCCCCGGGATCTGCGCCCCGAGGGGGCACACATTCCCCCGCGCCCCGGCGCACCGGCGCACCCCGACCGCGCGAAACCCCAGGTCACGCCCGTACACCAGCTCGCTCTCCCGCGACCGGGCGCCCTGCTCCCATCGGAGCACGGGCGCCCCGCCGCTCCACCGGAGCCCGTCGCACCGCCACGCCATCCGTACCCACCTCCGTGCTCGGCCCCGACTGACAGAATGCCGGTTCCCCGACCGCCGGGACAGCGCCCCAGACCCGAGAGGTAGAACGTATGAGCGAGTCGACAGGGGCCGCGGACCCCCTGCCCACGGACGCCCCGCCGGGGGAGTTCATCCGCTTCCAGAGCACGACCCGCAGCCCGCGCGGCCACTTCCCCGGCGTCTTCGCCCTCGCCAACGGCCTGGCCAGGAGCGGCGCCCTGACCGAGGAGCAGTGGCGCTTCTGGCGGACGGGCAACGACTGGTACGACGCGAACTACCCCGATCCGTCCACCGTCGACCCGCTCGTGTACGACGCCGGGCGGAACCCGGGAGCGGTCGCCTGGTTCAAGTCGTCCCGGGCGGCGGCCGAGCTGATCGCGCGCGTGGACGGCTATCTGAAACTCCTCACCGCCCACGGCGTCGCCTGGCAGGAGCTGCGCTCGACCGATCCGGGCCGGGTGGTCTACGAGGACGCGTACCAGGTCGTCGTGGTCCCGTACGACGGCCCGGTCCCCACCGGGATCAGGTAGTCGTCGACGGCTGCCCGGCCACCGGCTTCCCGGCCCCCTGCCGCTCCGCCGACGGCCGCTCCGCCGACGGCTGCCCCGCCGACGGCCTCTCGCGCAGGGCGTCGACGACCCCGCGCTCCAGGACCGCGGACCTGCCGATCTGGGTGCCCTTCCTCCCCATGGAGGTGTCCCTGATGAGGTAGCTCCGGTCGCCCAGGTACTCCAGGGTGGCCGGGTCGAAGATCCAGGTGGTGCGCCAGCCGGCCCGGGTGTTGTCGAGGGCCACGCCGATCCCGTGCCGGCCGGCCGCGTCCACCGCGTCGGGGTCCACCCGCACGCCGGGGATCTTCGCCGCGGCCTGGTAGAGGGCCGCGGCGGTCTTCGGCGGCATCAGCGTCTCCTGGAGCAGCCCCCCGATGGCGTCGAAGGTGTCCAGGTCCCCGTCCCGCTCGTCGGCCGGGGTGTCGCGCGCGTCCTGGTCCCGGGTGATCTCGGTGGTGAGCCGCCGGAGCAGGGCGTCGGGGTCGGTGGGCAGCGAGGCCAGCCACGTGTACGTCGGCCTGCCGAGGCCCGCCGGGTAGCCGACGGCCGGCTCGCCGTCCGGGACCCCGACGGTGATCGGGTAGTAGGAGCCGTCCTCGTGGATCAGGCCGACATCGATCACCGGCCCCGGCTTCTGCGACATCCAGACCTCGCGATCGCGGGGCGGGGTCATCTTCACCGGGCCGCCGAACTCGCCCTCGTTCCCGGTCTGCGAGGTCTTCACGTACACGAACTGGTCGTCGGCGACCTGCTGTTCGCCCTTCTTCGCGGCTGCGGAGGCGACCCGGTCGAGCAGCACGGCCGCGCCGCGCGGTGCCGCCGCCCGGGCGCCCGTGCCCGGTCCCGCGGCGGACGGTGCGGGAGCGTGGTCCCGGCCGGTCACCGCGAGCGTGGTCAGCAGCACCCCGCCCAGGGCCAGTCCGGCGGCGGGCAACAGGACGGCGGGGCGCAGCAGGCGGGGTCGGGGGCGGGCGGTGGCGCGCTCGACGTCCTGGTCGATCAGACGCATCAGAGTGTCCTTGTGGTGGAGATGACGGCCCGGGGGCAGGTCCCGTTCCGCCGGGGCCGGCAGCAGCCGGGCCAGTTCCTCGTGTTCGGCCCGCTCGGGGCCGGAGGCGCGGTCGTTCATCGGGCTTCCTCCTGGATGGGCAGGGCCACGAACGCGGCCCTGCTCTCTACCTCTCCGCGGCGGGAACGGGGTTCCCTGCCGGACCGGACCGTCTCTCCGGGGCGTGCCCCGCGCGCGGGCCCGTCCGGTGCCGTGCGGAGCTGCTCGTCGGTGAGGTGCCGCAGCCGGTTACGGGCGCGGGAGAGCCGCGACCGTACGGTGCCCACCGGGACGCCCAGGGCCTCGGCGGTCTCGGCGTAGTCCAGCCCGCACCAGACATGGAGGGCCAGCACCTCGCGTTCCTGGCGGCGCAGTCCGCCCAGCGCCCGCCGGACGGCGGCGAGCCGCCGGGTGTCGTCGACGCGTCCGGCCGCGGCGTCCGCGAAGTCCGCCACCGGCTCCGGGGCGGGGCGGCGGGCCAGGAAGGCCAGGCGCCGACCGGTGCCCCGGTTCGCGTTGCGCGCCTTGTTGGTGGCGATCCCGAGCAGCCACGGCCGCAGCGAGTCGCCCTCCGGCTCGACGGCGTGACGGGTGCGCCAGGCGGCCAGGAACGTCTCGGACAGCACGTCCTCGGCCGCCGTCCAGTCGCCCGTCAGCCGGTAGGCGTGGTTGTAGACCGCCCGCGCGTACTCCTCGTAGAGCGCGGCGAACGCCTCGCGGTCGCCCGCCCTGACGCGTGCGCGCATGCGTTCCGGGTCTTCCTGTTCGTCACATCTCACACCCCGTACCTCTCCGGCCGGGCCGGGGAGTTCCCGTGACCCGTGCCACACCACGGAGCCGGGAGCAGCACGTACGGCGGCGCTACTTCCCCGCCTCGACGGGGTCCACGCTGATCGCCGGTCCCGAGTCCCCGGCGGCGGGCACGTTGATCGTCACGGGCACGGTACGGGAGTGGGTCTCGTCGGGCGGAGTGACCACGAGACTGGTGAACGTCACGCCGCTGCCGCCCGAGTCGTTCGGCGCGAAGCGCAACGTGAACCGCGCCTCCTCCCCGGGCCCCACCCTCACCGGGGACGCCTCGACATCACCGCGCCCGGCGCTGACGCTGCCGTCCTTGCCCTTGAGGTCGACCCCCGGGAAGCCGTTCATCGAGCAGGCGGCGGTGCCGGTGTTCCTGAGGGTGACGAGCAGCGTCCCCTCGGCCGTCGCCGGCGAGCTGCTGAAGTCGAGCTGAGAGGTACGGCATCCACCCTTCGGCGGCCCCTCCTCAGCGACTCCGTCCCCACCCGCGCTCCTGGAGGCCGACTCCGCCACATCCGAAGAGGCGGCGACCCCGGTGGCGGCGCTCCCGGCCGCACTGCCGGTCCCGTCCTCACAGGCGGAGAGCGAGAGACAGGCGGCGACAGCGGTGACCGCCACTACCGACCTCTTCCGAACGCGCATTGCTTCCTCCTTCAGCACCGGTGCTCACCTTGCACCCGCTCAGACACCACATCCCGCGGCGCCCGTTCCGGACAAGCCCACACCAAGACAGACCCGTAACACGCACACTGAAGCCCCGTAACGCCCCAAACCCGCCCAAGCTCCCGGCGCGGCCACGGCGGGACTCCCTAGAATGGCGGACGGGGGCGGAGCCGTAGCGCAGCGGTCGTCGCGCGCGGTCTCCAAAACCGCGAGGACGCCGGTTCGACTCCGGCCGGCTCCGCCTTCCCACCGGTCATCGGCAGGAGCCCGTCGGCGATGCTCGTCATCGCACTTCAGCGTGGGGTACGGGGCCGCCGCCCGGCCAGCCAGGTCCCGGCGTACGCGACGGCCTCGGCCAGCGGGAAGAGCCGGACATCGGCGGCGCCGACCCTGCCCCGTACGACCGGGCCCTCCTCCTCGAAGGCCGACCCCAGTTCGCCGAAGCCGTCGGCGGTGATCGCGGTGTCGGACACGGTGACCCAACGGCGCCCCTGCGGGGTCATGGCAGCGAAGGAGTTGTCGGCCCGCGGCGCGCCGATCCGGTACTCGGCCAGATGGAACGCCGTACAGGACTCGAAGCCCGCACCCAGCAGCAGAACCCGCGCCCCGGCCTCCTCCAGCCGCGCCAGCGGGCTGCGTTCACCGAACCGGCAGTCCGGCGCGTGCCCGTCCACGATCGCGGCGGCCCGCGGCCCCACGGCGGCGAACGACGTCTGCGGATGCCCACTGCGCACGGCACCGGGCAGGCGACGAACGGTCTCCGGGACGACCCCGACCCCCCGGGTGGGTGTGGTGCGCGCGTCATAGACCGGCATCGCCGCGCGAATCCCCGCCCACCACGCCTCGGGCACGGGCGGATTCACCCACTCCGCCGGATCCGAGTTGTCCGCCGACTGCGTCGGAACCACCAGTGTCCCGTCGTCGCCCAGAACGTCCAGCAACGCCTGGACGACGGCGACGGGACCGCCGCAGACCCACCCGAGCGCGCTGAGGGAGGAGTGCACGAGAACGGTCTCACCGGAGCGGAGCCCCACCCCACGCAGCTCGGCGGCGAGCGAACCGCGCGTACACATCGGGCCGGCCGGATACGTCATCGCCATAACCCGCGAGTATGAAGCCCCCCGGACCCCGGGACCACCCACTTTCCGACACCCCACCGCCCACCGGCGACCGGCTCACCGGTCATCGAACCGGCGGACGACCAGACGGAGCTCGCGGGCGCTCCGACGCGGAAGCGCCCCGATCACCGTGTCGAGAAGAGCACGCGCCTCAAACGGATCGCCGCAGCAGTACCGGTGCGCGCGACCCCACTCGTCGTCCGGCCACGACAGACGCCCGGGACGGCGAACGTACTCCCCCCACAGACGCACGGCCGCGCCGACATCCCCGGGTTGCAGGTAAGTGCGGTCGCACTCAAGACGGAAGATCTCGGCCAGAGCCCGCGAGGACAAGCCGTCAACCACGGTGCTGGTGGCAGGAGATAGGCGGCGTGGCGCGTCGGCCCGCACCCGTCGCGGTCGCCTACGCGGCATGGACCTTTCGGTTCGTCGTCATGCTGTCCATGGTCCCACGTCCACGGCCAGGCCCGCCGGGCGAGCGCCAGCTCCGTCCCCACACGCTCCGAGCCGACAGGAAGTCACCGACCCCCGAGATCATGAAGGCCACCGGTGACGACGAGGCGCTGTCGGCTGCTCGGGCCGCTCTCGGTACTGGGGCTTCCCACACCGTCCGGGACGGCACAGTTCCGGTCGAGTCACGCGCCAGAGTCCATGAGCGCCGCCTCAGACACGCCGTCCGCCGAGGCATCGAAACGTCCCGCCTCCGACAGACCGTGCGACGCCTTGCCGAACACGACGGACCCGTCCGGCTGAGCCGGATCCATACTGCCGACGGAACAACGGTCTTCATGCTGTTCCTCGTGCATGCCACCAGGACGGCAGAACCCCGGTGGCATGCAGGGGTGTCAGGCAGGCCTCCACCTGACCGCCACGCCCCGCACCGAGCGCCGACGCCACCCGCGTCTACCCCGCCTCCACCGTCAGCGCGTAGTCCACGCCGGTCGCGAAATCACCGGAGCGCCCTCGGATCGTCAACGTGTGACTGCCGGGGGTCAGCGGGGGCAGTTGGACCCAGAGTCCGCAGGCGATCGTGGTGAAGTGGCCTGACGTGCCCGTGACGGGGTTGCCGACGACGCTTCGCACTTCAACCGATTCCCCTCGGTAGATGTCCGGGGCGATCCTCTCGCCGTCCAACACGGCGGATCCTTCCGCCGTGCGCATGAAACCCGCGCAATCGGCCGGTTCCCCCAGCCGGTTCAGAAGGGGGAAGGCGACGGGCACGCCACCGGGGACGGTGCACGTGCGCTCCGTGTACGTGCCGAAGGTGCCGGCCAGGAACCACACGTCCTCGGGCTGATTCCGCTCGCACGAACCGCCGTTCTGGTCCGCGACCGGGTTCGTCGGCTCGGGCTCCGTCGACGCCCACGTCCACCACCGGCTCTGCAACGTCCCGGACGAGAGCCGATCGTTCCGGGCCTCCCCGGCCTCCCCGGCCTCCTGGGCCGGCCTCGTCCCACACCCAGCCAGCGCGGCCAGCAGCACAGCGGTCAGCCCCGCCCCGACCGTACGGATCCTCATGAGTGCCCTCCCCCTCGCACGAATGCCCCGACTCCCCAGTCGACGTGCGGTACGAGCGGTCACCCTAACCGTGCACCGGGCCCGTCCAACGCGAGAGGCCCCGGAGCGATCCGGGGCCTCTCATCTGCTGTGCACCCGGCAGGAATCGAGCCCGCAGCCTTCCGATCCGTAGCTCTACAGAAATCGGCCACCGAACGTTGCGGAGGATGGGGACCGCCCTATAGGTCAGTTCGACGCCAAGTCGTCCAACTCCGCTGCCTTCAAGGTTCGTTCTGCGATGGTGGAGGTCGATCGAGAGGGGCCGCAGCGATGCAGTGGAAGATCCACGGGGAACGTCCGATCTACGAGAACAGCTGGGTGAACCTGTGGCTCACCGACATCGAGACGCCGGACGGAAACCGCTGGGAGCACCACGTCGTCAAGCTCCGCCACCTGGCCGTGGCCGCCGTGATGAACGAGCGGCGCGAGGTCCTGATGATGTGGCGGCATCGCTTCATCACGGACGCCTGGGCGTGGGAGCTGCCCATGGGCCTGGTCGAGGAGGGCGAGACACCGGCCGATGCCGCAGCCCGTGAAGTGCTGGAGGAGACCGGCTGGCGGCCTGGCCCGATCAAGCCGCTGATCTACGCCGAACCGGCCAACGGCATCACCGACTCCCAGCACCACGTCTTCCGGGCCGACGGGGCGACGTACGAGGGCCCGCCGACCGAGAAGAACGAGTCGGACCGGATCGAGTGGATCCCGCTGGCCCACGTACGAGCCATGATCGACCGCCGCGAGATCGTCAGCAGCGGCTCCCTCGTCGGGCTGCTCTACCTGCTCATGGACGAAACGGTCCGATGATCCGGCCGCGCAGGACTTCCCAGGGCCGGGCCTCGAATGCCACCGCGGCCGGTTCCCGGCGGAAGGGCTCCAGTTGCTCGGTAGAACTCCCGGAGGTGGCCGGCGACTCGTATGCCGGTGTCCACGATCAGCTTCGGCTCGTCGGGCCCGCTGGTGCGGTTGACGTCGAACGCTGCCGCCAAGGAAAAGGCGAGAGGCCCCGGAGTGATCCGGGGCCTCTCGCTCTGCTGTGCAC
>NZ_JBHZDA010000127.1:0-16509 GCF_042755665.1 Streptomyces sp. NPDC059142 | reverse complement strand
GGCGACGCCGGCCTCACCGGCCGCAAGATCATCATCGACACCTACGGCGGCATGGCCCGCCACGGCGGCGGCGCCTTCTCCGGCAAGGACCCGTCGAAGGTCGACCGCTCCGCCGCCTACGCCATGCGCTGGGTCGCCAAGAACGTCGTGGCCGCGGGCCTCGCCGCCCGCTGCGAGGTCCAGGTCGCGTACGCGATCGGCAAGGCCGAACCGGTCGGCCTCTTCGTCGAGACCTTCGGCACGGCCACCGTCGAACCCGAGAAGATCGAACAGGCCATCGGCCAGGTCTTCGACCTCCGCCCCGCCGCGATCATCCGCGACCTCGACCTGCTGCGCCCGATCTACGCCCGGACGGCGGCGTACGGCCACTTCGGCCGCGAGCTGCCCGAGTTCACCTGGGAACGCACCGACCGCGTGGACGCCCTGCGCGCCGTCACAGGAGTGTGAGCCGTGCAGCATCCGCCGCACACGACAGGCGCGGGCGCCGCGCTCCGGAGGGCCGACGCCCCGTACTCCTTCTCCTTCGAGTTCTTCCCGGCGAGGACCGCCTCGGGAGACCGGTCGCTGTGGCAGGCGATCCGACGGGCCGAGGCGCTGTCGCCCGCGTTCGTCTCGGTCACGTACGGAGCGGGTGGCTCCTCCCGGGACCGTACGGTCGCGGTCACGCGGCGCATCGTGGCGGAGACGACACTGCGCCCGGTCGCGCATCTCACCGCGGTCGGCCACTCGGTGGCCGAACTGCGGGGGATCATCGGCCAGTACGCGGACGCCGGTGTCCGGGACGTTCTGGTGCTCCGCGGTGATCCGCCCGGCGATCCAGGAGGCGAGTGGACCCCGCATCCGCGGGGCCTGCGGCACGCGTACGAACTCGTGGAACTGGTCCGGTCGCTGGGGAACTTCACCGTTGGCGTCGCCGCGTTCCCCGAACGGCACCCGAGGTCGCCCGACTGGGAGAGCGACATCCGCCACTTCATCGACAAGTGCCGGGCGGGCGCCGACTACGCGATCACGCAGATGTTCTTCGACGTGGAGGACTACCTGCGGCTGCGTGACCGGGTGACGGCCGCGGGGTGCGACGTTCCGATCATCCCGGAGATCATGCCGGCCACCGATGTCCGCCAGATCGCCCGGTTCGCGGAACTCAGCGGTGCCGTGTTCCCCGCCGGCCTCGCGGACCGCCTGGAGTCGGCCCGGGACGACAAGGACGCCTCGTACCGGATCGGCGTGGAGTACGCGACCACGATGGGCCGCCGCCTGCTCGACGAAGGCGCTCCGGGACTCCACCACATCACTCTGAACCGCTGCGCCGCGGCGTTCGACGTCCACCGCGGTGTCCTCGGCGCGAGGGAGGGGACCGGTCGTCGCGTCGTCGCGGCGACCGGGCCGGGAGCTGTCCGCACAGCCGGAGGTCACCATCGGAGCGTGGGCGTCCCGACCGACCGACGATGACCGTTCCCGCGCCGGGTTCCGAACGTCCGAGAGAGTGACGCCCGACGAGAAGAAGAGTGAGTGAGCAGTGGAAGAAGTGAGGACGCGCGGTAGCGGATCCGCTCTGTCGGACCTGGTCCAGGAAGGGGTTTGCGTCTGGCTGGACGGGGTCACCCGCCGTGATCTCGTGGACGGAAGTCTGAAGCGCCGGGTCGCGGAGGGCCAGGTGAGCGGTGCCGTACTGCCTCTGCGGGAACTTGGGCGCGAGGTGCGGGCGGGCACTGTGTACCGCGAACAGATCGAGGGGCTCGGCGCGCGGGGGGTCGGCGCCGAGGTGGCCCTGCGGACATTGCACCGCCACGATGTCCGCTGGGCCTGCGACCTGCTCGCGGCACGGTTCGCCTCGACGCAGGGTGAGGACGGCTGGGTCTGCGCCGAGCTGGACCCGAGGCTCGCCGACGACGCGGCCGGCTCGCTCGCCGAGGCACGGGCCCTGGCCGGCGCGGTGAACCTGCCCAATCTCTTGGTCACGGTGCCGGGTACGGCGGCGGGCATGGAGGTGGTGAGTGGCTGTGTCGCGGAGGGCATCGGGGTGAACGTCAGCCACCTCTACTCGCCCCGTCGCTACGAGAGCGCGGTGGACGCCTACTTCGAAGGGCTCGAACGGGCCCTTGCCGCCGGGCGCTCGATGGTCCGCTGCTCGGTGGCCTCCTTCGGAACGGCCCGCATGGACGCCGCGCTGAGCGAGCGCCAGGGAGCCGTCGTACCACCCGGCCGGTCCGCGCTGGCCCTTGCCCGGGCCGTCTACCACCTGTACGAGGAACGCCTCGGCACGAGCGGCTGGCGCAGGCTGCGCAGCGCGGGAGCCAGACCGCAACGGCTGCTCTGGCCCGACGCCGCGGAGGCGGACCGTACGGTGGCCGCGCGCCGGGTGGAGGACCTGGTGGCCTGGAACACCGTCCAGACGATGTCGGCCCGGACCCTCGACGCGGTGGCCCAGCACGGACGACTGCGAGGTGACACGCTCTCGGGGGAGGCCGCGGGCGCGCGGGAGCACCTGTCGGAGGTACGGATCGGAGGTGTGGGCATCGAGGAGCTCGCCGTGGAGGTGGCCGCCACGGAGCTACGAGAGCGGGCGGAGGACCGGGCCGCGGTCGTCGGCTCGTTGTGGGAGCGGCGCTGAGAGAGCCCACCGAGGAGGACCGGGCGGCTTCCCGGAGGCCGACCCGGCGGTGCGGGAGCCGGCGGGCACGCGCGGGAGCCACCCCCGGGCGGACGTGCCCCGGGAGCGGCTCCGCGCGCCGACGTGGTTCTCAGACGCGGGACGCATCCGTGAGGGCGGGCACGGGGACGGTGGCGCGACCGGGGAACACGGCTCCCAGCAGGGCCAGCAGGGGAGCCGCCTTGACGGCGGTCTCCTCGAACTCGGCCTCCGGATCCGACAGGGTGGTGATCGCCCCGCCGATGCCGTACCGCACCAGACCGGGCGTGAGGACGGCCGTGCGGATGACGATGCTGAGGTCGGCCGCCCCCGAGAGGGAGAGGTATCCGATGGCTCCCGCGTAGATGCCCCGCGCGCCGCCTTCGAGCCTTTCGATGATCCGCATGGTCCGTTCCTTGGGGGCCCCGGTCATGGAACCTCCGGGATGTGCCGCACGCACGCAGTCGACGGCGCTGCTGCGGGGGGCCAGGGCAGCGGTCACGGTACTGACGAGCTGGTGGACGGTGGCGTAGGTCTCCACGCGGAAGATGTCGTCGGCGGCGACCGAACCGGCTGTCGCGCATCGCCCCAGATCGTTGCGGACCAGGTCGACGATCATCCGGTTCTCCGCCAGCTCCTTCTCGTCCCGCCGCAGTTCGTCCGCGAGCGCGGCGTCCTCCTCGGGCGTGTTCCCCCGCGGCCTGGTCCCCTTGATCGGCCGTGACTCCGCGATGCCGTCGGCGCCGACGCGCAGGAAGCGCTCCGGGGAACTGCTCAGCACCGACAGGTCGTCGAACCGCAACAGCGCCGCGAACGGGGCGGGAGCGGCACGGCGCAGATACCGGTAGCTCTGCCACGGGTCGAGGTCGACCCGCGCCGAGGCCATGTTGGTGAGGCAGATCTCGTACGACTCACCGGACCGCAGCTCCTCCTGGCAGGCCCCGATCAGGTCCAGATACTCGTCGCGGTCGTGGCGCAGCTCCACCCGCACGCCGTCGGCGGGCGCGGCGGGAGCGGGATCCGGTTCCAGACCCGCCAGGTCTTCGAGTCGGCGGGCGGTCCGGGCCAGCCAGGAACGTGCCGTGTCGTGCTGCTCCGCGTTCCCGCCGGCGCGGTCACCCGCCCCGTCGTCCTCCAGGGCGAGGAGGTACGTCGTCTGCTCGTGGTGGTCGAGGACCACGGCCCGGTCGGCGAAGACCATCGCGGCGTCCGGATCCCGCGACGGGTGCGCCGGGGAGGCGACGGGGCCCGAGCGCAGTCCGTATCCGAGACAGCCGACCCAGCCGAGCGTGAAATCGAAGGGTGTCGGGGGCACTTGCACGTCCGTGCCGCGCAGGTCCTGGTCGATCCAGCTCAGGAAGTCACCGGTGACGATCTCCGTTCCGCCGCGCGAACCGACGTGGACCGTACGGCTGGACGCATCGGCGGTGGCCACGCGGGCGAGCGGCCCGGAGGCGTCGCCCATGAAGGAGAACCGGCCGAGTTCGCCGCCGGGAGCGCTGCTGTCCAGCCAGAACGAGTGTGTGGCCGCTCCGTACAGATGCTGGAAGACGACTTCGCCGTCCCACCTGGTCCGCACCTGCTGCACACGGACCCGCAACTGACGCCTCGGGGACCGCCGTTGTTCCGGGCCGGCCTTCTGCTCCGGCGGGCGACCGGCCCGCCGCCGGGCGCTGCCGGGGGAGGCCGAGCGGCCTGGGCCCCTGCCCGGGGAAAGATCCACGAAGTTCTTCAGGAGCTGCATTCCGCATTCGGTTCCGATCGACTCCGGATGGAACTGCACCCCGTGCAGCGGCCGATTCCGGTGCCGCATTCCCATGAGGACGCCGTCAGGAGACCAGGCCGTCGCCTCCAGTTCGCCGGGGAGCTGGGTGACGGCAAGGGAGTGGTAGCGGGTGGCGTCGAACGGAGAGGGCAGTCCGGTGAACACCCCTGTCCCCGTGTGCACCACCGGAGAAATCCGCCCGTGCCGGGGTTCCGGTGCCAGGGCCACCTTTCCTCCACAGGCCAGAGCGATTCCCTGATGCCCGAGACACACGCCGAGCAGGGGAATCCTGGTATCGCGGATCATCTCCCCGCAGATTCCGAAGTCGGCCGTTCGCGCGGCGCTTCCCGGACCCGGTGAGATGATCACGCGGTCGAAATCCGCGAGATGCGCGATCCGCCATTGCGCGTCGTCGTTGGAGACAACTGTCGGCTCTTCTCCTGAGATCTGCGTCAGGTAGTCGAACAGGTTGTAGGTGAACGAGTCGTGATTGTCGACCAGCAGGGTGCGCATGGGGGCGGTTTCTCCTGGAGACGTGGGGGGACGAGACGGAAAACCGGGAGGGGAAAGGCGAGGGGCGCGCCGGCGGTCAGACGCGCGCGAGCTGTCCGGAGCCGCGTTCACGGCTGTCGTCCCGGGCGGGCGGGTTTGCCGCCGGAACCACTTCGAGCAGACTGTGCTCGATCAGGTCGGATCCCTCCAGCACGGTACGGCGCCGCAGCACCCGCAGTTCACGACCGCACTGTTCGGCGATGCGCGCCAGCTCGGCCGCGTCGCCCCGTTCGCAGAAGTGCAGCAGAGCGGAGCCGGTGCCGGTGAGGTGGTTCACCGCCTGTTCGAGATAGCGCCGGTGGGTGCGGTATCCGGCGTCCATGTACGCGCGCTCGTGGACCGAACCGTAGGAGTAGTCCGGCGGCGCCAGTACGTAGTTGGAGCTCCAGAAGATCCGGTCGAACCGGGCCTCGGGGGCGAGTGCGTCGAACAGGTCGCTGTGAAGCACCGTCAGGCGGTCGGTGACCCCGTGCCGCTCCGCGTTCATCCGGGTGTTCTCCACGGCGTTTCTGTTGATGTCCATCGCCACGGTCGTGCAGTTGGACAGCGCGGCCTGAACGGAAATGACCCCGGACCCGCAGCCGATCTCCAGAAAAGAGGAGGGAGCGGCCTCGGGATTCGATTCCGTGAGTCCGAGGAGGTCGAGGGCGATACCGGTCGAGGGGGAGTAGACCGGCGCGAAAACCTCGTCCAGCAAATCCCATTCGCGACCCGAGATGGAGAAGACCCGGGGGCGGTTCGGATGGGACCTGGACAGTTTGCTGCGCTCCAGGGATTTGAGGTGACTTCGCACGTCCAACATCGAACCTCCGGGATTCCGGGGACCAATCCTGCCTGGCCAATGACTCTTCTATGGCTTCCGTCGTCCAGGAAGGTGACCCGGTGACAGACCTGACCGTCGCGATGGTGGTGCGAACACCATCTGTGACGTGTGATGCTTGCCACATGCGGCGATGTCGAAGGTTCAGGGAAGGTTCCCGCAGTGAGGGCCGTCTGGTCAGCGGGCGCGAGCGGAGTGTGCGCACGCTCTGTCAGATAAGGAAATCAAACAGATGAATTTACCTGAACGTCCCGGTATAGAGGAAATGCTCGCGGTTCTCGAACTGCTCGCCGCAGAGGCTCCCCTGCCCGAGATCGAGGAGCTGATCCGGCGGGCCCGGGAAAAGGCCACCGGGCCCGACGCGGTGCGCCACCTGGAGCGTGCGGGGCAGATGGCGGCCGGTATCCACGCCCTGTTCGCACGCCGCCAGCAGCGCGAGGCCGAGCTGTCCGCGCTCGTGGACACCGCGCGTGACCTGACCCTTCCGTACGACCTCGACGCGCTGCTGTCGACCATAACCCGCCGTACCCGGACGCTGCTCCGCCTGGACATGTCGTACGTCAGCTTCCGCGACGCCGAGGCCGGGGACAGCTTCGTCCGCACGTCGGACGGCCACGCGTCCGCACTCACCGTGGGCTACCGCGTCCCGTACTCCGCGGGCCTCGGCGACGAGGCGATCACCCGGTCCGTACCGATGTGGAGTTCCGATTACCTCGCGGACACCCGGATGCGGCACACCGAAGTCCTGGACGAGGTGGTCCGCGCCGAGGGGCTGCGGGCCATCATCGCGGCTCCGCTGACGTTCGGCGAAGACACCTTCGGTGTGCTGTACGCCGCCGACCGCAACGTGCGGCACTTCACCGTCGGGGAGGTCTCCCTGATGAGCTCGCTGGGCGACATGGCCGCCGTGGCCATCGAGAAGACCCGCACTCTGGAACGGAGCCACGCCGATGTGCTGAGCCTCCAGTCCGGCACATCGCGGATCACGACACAGCTCAACGAGGTCCGAAGGCTCGCGGAGCGGCACGCGGCACTGGTGGACCGTGCTCTCGCGGGCGGCAGCCTGAGCACCCTTGTCTCAGAGGTGGCCGGCGCCTTCCACGGCGCGGCATGGGTGCGGGACATGGAGTACCGCCCGCTGGCCGGCTGCGGAACGATACCCCCGGTGGACGAGGCCGAGGTGTGGGAGGCGTCCCGCATGGTCTCCGTACGGCGCGCCCCCGTTCTCCTCGCCACGGGTACCTGGGTCGTGCCGGTGGCCGCGGGGAGCGAGGAACTCGCGGTCCTGCTCCTGCACCCCGACGAGCCCCTGAACGACTCGGCCGAGGCCACCTTGCGGCTCGCGTCCCAGGCGGTCGCGGTGCTGCTCCAGATACACCGCGGCGAGGCCGCGGCCGCGAGCCCGTTCCGCGACGAGCTGTTCGAGGATCTGCTGGTCGCTCCGCACCGGTCCGCACGGCAGTTCATCCAGCGGGCCCGCAGGCTGAGCGTGGACCTCGAACGGCCGCACGTCGTCGTCGTGGTGCGCCCGGAAGGCGGTGCCCAGGGCAGGGCGGCCAGTTGGGCGGCCGCCTACGTACGGCGCAGGGACGGGCTGAGGAGCATTCAGAACGGGTGTATCGCCCTGCTGCTGCCCTCCTCCGACTCCAGCGTCGCCGCCGCCGACGTCTCCACCGAACTCACGCCCCTGCTGGGCCAGCCGGTGACCGTGGGAGCCGCGGGCCCGGTCGCCAGCCCGGCCCTGATCCAGCAGGCGCACCAGGAGGCGCTGCGCTGCCTGGACGCGTTGGTCTCCCTCAACAGCATCGGCGCCTACGCGTCCACCAAGGATCTGGGCTTCCTCGGTGTGCTGCTGTCGGACAACCGGGACGCCGCGACCTTCATCGGCGCCACGATCGGACCGGTCCTCGACTACGATTCCCAGCGCTCGACCGAACTCACCAGAACCCTCGACGCGTACTTCGCCGCCGGTGGCAGTCCGAGCCGTGCCGCGGAGACGCTCCACGTTCACCCCAACACCGTCTCCCGCAGGCTGGAGAGGATCAACGAACTGCTCGGTGCCGACTGGCTCACGCCGGAGCGGGCGCTTGAGGTGCAGGTGGCGCTTCGGCTGCACCGTACGCACGACGTGCTCGTGCAGAAGAGGGACGGCGCGGCCGTTCAAGCGCCGAGGGAGGAGCCGCCCGAAGCCTCCTCGGACCGTAACTCCGCCATCGCGTAGGCGCAGGACGCCAGAGTCATGTGCCGGTGCCACCCCTGGAAGGAGCGTCCTTCGTAGTCCCGCAGTCCGACATCCCTGCCACGGGCGCGCCACCCGGCGTCGACCCTGTGGGCCAGCCGTGTCGCACGCAACAGGGCGGGTGACGTGGGGTCTTCGGCGTTGGTGAGCCAGAACTCATCCGGGTTCCGCCGCAGTTCGTTCCACACACCGAGGAGAGTGAGACCGCCGGCCGGGCCGGGGTACCGCGGGCCGGGGAGGCGTACGCTCGCCGCCGCGGTCATGGGCGGGTTCTTCCCGTGCGCAATGCGGTCTCCGGAGCGTGTCCTTCGCGCCCGGTCGAGAGCCGAGTGGGCGGGAGCGAGACGCTCGACGTGTCCGGCGCCACGGCGCTGTTCGCCCACGGTGAGGAGCGTGCGGCCGCTGATGCGCACGGCGACGGGCGACATGTGCCGGAACATCTGCGACGCCTGGGCCTGTTCGTCGTCGCCCCGGACATCGGCCACGACCAGCCGTGGGGCGCCCTGCCACGCGCCCACATCGTCCAGGAGGTTCGCGACGCAGCTCTGGGCGGTGGCGGTGGCGAGTCCGTCGGGCGACTCCCGCGTGGTGCGACGCCGCCCGGGTCCGGGATCGGGTACGCGGAGTCGCCAGCTCACCGGCGCGACCATCCGTTCGGAGGCGTACCACATGCTGTAAGCCTGCTGCCCGACCACCCGGTGACCGTCTTCGGCCGAGAAGTGCGGGAACACCCCCACCGTGCTCCTGCCCGATTTGGGGATGGACACCGGCAGGGCGACCCAGACCGGGACGGGGTCGTTTCCGCCGAGGAAGGCCGCCAGTGCCCGGCGCACCGGACCCACGTCCCAGCGGGAGCTGTTGACGAAGTGGTGCAGCCGCTGTTCGTCCCCCGGCACACCGACCGTGGCCGCGATGTTCGCGATCGACTTGCGCCCCTCCGCCCAGAGCAGCCCGTCCATGTACTGCCGGGCGCGGACGCGCTGGTCGTAGCCGCGGAAGCGTGCGAAGAGGGCGGTGCAGAGCTCGGTGACGACATCCGCCGGGCCGGGGATGTGGTGACGCGTCGGGCGGGCGGGCCGGGTGAGTTCCCGCAGTGATGTGGCTTGGGCCATGGCGACGCCTCCTGGTGCACGGGGTGTTCTACGCACTTCCACCAGGTTTCGGGTGACAGGCCCTCTCCGGCGAGGTGTGACGGCGACACTGAACCCGCCCGGGATGGTGACCGGGTCACCATCTACGGCTCTTTTCGCGGCCCCGGGCCGACGATGGGCGCTGTGGGGGTGGTGATCCGGTCACCACCCCCACAGCGTCAACCGTCGGCTCACCGCGTCCCCGTGCCGCTCCCGTTCGCCGGGCGCGCCTCGTTCCCCTGGCGGCGGGCCCGGTGGTTGGCGACGTTGAGCCGGTTCCCGCACAGGCCGGGCATGCAGTAGCGCCGGCGGCCCGCCTTGCTGGTGTCGATGAACATGCCCGCGCAGACGGGGGAGGCGCAGTGCCGGAAGCGGGCGTGGCTGAGCGTGTGCAGGACGCCGAGCAGCCCGACCCCCACGAGGGCGCCGAGCTCGTCGGCGACGGAGGCGCGCGGGTCGGTGGTCACATGCCATTCCCACTCCCCGGCGGAGTTCCGCAGCAGGGTCGGGGCCGCGGACGCCCGTGCGGCCAGCTCGTTCGCGCCTTCGGCGACCTCGTCCTCATCCTCGGCCTCCAGCAGAGCGCGCGTCTCCTGGCGCAGCGCGAGTACCTGGGCGAGATCCTCGTCGGTCGGCAGGGCGCCCCGGGGCAGGGAGTCGAGCCGCGCCTCGTGCTCGTCCAGGAAGCGCGCCAACGCGGCTGGATCAGTGAGGACTTCTCCCGTGCTGGTCCAGACGATGGCCGAGGTGTTGACGAGGTCGGTGGCGAGGCCCGCCCCGAAGCTGTAATTGGAAAAAAGTGTCTTCATGCCTTACTCCATGCTAGGGTAATGCAAGAACTTCGATTATAGCCCTTACGAAGGTCTCGGGCTCGCCGTATGCCCGCCTCCGTCCGGATGAGAACCGCTCCGTCCCCTGGAAACCGGATCGCCAGCGGTGCGCCCGCACCGCCCGCCCTCAAGGAGAACTCCATGAACACTGCCGCGTTTCTCGCCTACGCCGATGGTCGCCGGCTGCGCTGGCAGCTCGTTCTCGACCACTGCGCGGAAGTGGCGGAGAAGGACCCCCGTGCCCAGTTGCTCGCGGTCTTCGACGCGCTGGCCGAGTGGGCCCACGCGCCGTGCGACGGCTTCCGCAGCAACGCGTTCGTCAACGCGCAGGTGGCGCTGGCCGAGCCCGGCAGCGTGATCCGCGCGGTCGTCGGCCAGGACAAGCGCGCGCTGCGTACCCGGATGCTCACCCTCGCGGAGGCCGCCGGCGCGCCGGACCCCGGCCTCCTCGTGGACCAACTGGTCCTGATCTTCGAAGGGGCGGTCGCCACCCGGTCGCTGGGCACGGTCGCAGAGCCCGCGGAGATGGCGCGGCACACGGCGGACCAGCTCATCGCGGCCGCCGTCGCACCGGCTTCCGTCCCTCGCGGGGTGGCGGGGCCGGCCAGGTGAGGGCCCGGATTCCGGCGGCGCGGCCACCGCGTCCGCCGTCGAAGCGGTCCGTCGAGGGGGTGCGTCGGGCCGCGTGGCTCCCGTGACGACCGCGCCTGCCGCACGGACCCGCGCGGCAGGCGCGGCGAATCCACCCGCGCGACCGCGCGATTCCGCCGGCCTTCCCTCCGGAATGATCTCCAGCCACTAAAATCCTGTCCGAGCCGCCTTCGGCCGTATCCCGGCAACAGCCGCCGCCTTCCGGTGGCATCGTCGACGGGACATGGCCGTACGTTCGACAGACCCCCGTCCGGGCCGAACCCGGCTCGACCGACCAGCTCGGGCCGGAGGACCACCGAGAGGAACAGCGCGTGAGTGAATGGGAACTGGCCGAGACCTTCCGGAGCACGTCCGGCGACGTCCGCTGGGGCAGTCTCGGACAACCCGGCCAGGACCCGATCGTGCTTCTCCACGGCACCCCCTTCTCCTCGTACGTCTGGCGCGCTGTCGCCCGCTCCCTCGCCCGCCGGCACCAGGTGTTCGTGTGGGACATGCCCGGTTACGGGGCCTCGGAGATGGCCGCCGGCCAGGATGTCTCCCTGGCCGCCCAGAGCAGGGTCTTCGCCGATCTGCTGACGCACTGGGGCCTGGAGGAACCCCTGGTGGTCGCCCACGACTTCGGCGGTGCCGTCTCCCTGCGGGCGCATCTGCTGCACGGCGCCCGCTACCGCGCGCTCGCCCTGGTCGACCCCGTCGCGCTGTCGCCGTGGGGCTCCCCGTTCTTCCGGCTCGTCGGTGAGCACTCCGAGGTCTTCGAGCAGTTGCCGCCCGCACTCCATCACGCGCTGGTGCGTGAGTACGTGGGTACGGCGAGCGGCCCGGGCCTGCACCCGGACGTCCTCGACCGGCTGGTCCGGCCCTGGCTCGGCGACCTCGGCCAGCCGGCCTTCTACCGACAGATCGCCCAGGCCGACCAGCTCCACACCGACGAGGTGCAGGACCGGTACGGCGAGATCCGTGTCCCGACGCTGATCTGCTGGGGCGAGGACGACACCTGGATCCCTCCCGCCAGGGGACAGGAGCTCGCCGCCCGCATCCCGGACGCACGGCTTGAGCGCATCGCCGGCGCGGGCCACCTCGTCCAGGAGGACGCGCCCGCCGAACTCACGGCCGCTCTCATCACCTTTCTCCAGAGCCCGCACCGACGCCCGGCGGCACGGGTTCCGGGAGCGGTCGCCCCCTGAAGGTCCGACGCCCCGCGTCATGGTCCGTCGCGGCGAGGCCCGGCGCTTCACGCCGGGGGACCGGACGGGACCAGCCGCGGACCACGGCGCGCCGTTGCCGGCGTACGGCGCCGGGGGTACGACCTTCGTCGGTCGCGGGGACGACTTTGTGGGGCAGATGACGAGGGGCGCTCCGGGTGACGCTGGAGCGGTCGTCGTCAACCGTACTGAACCGTCAGGAGAGTTCACCGCCATGAGCAGGAAGAACATCGTCATCGGCTGCGCCGTCACCGCCTCCGTCCTGGCCGGGGGCCTCGCCGCCCTGGCGGTGTGGGGGGTGAGGCGCATGGGGGAGGAGTTGAAGAAGGCCGACATCTCACCGCGCGTGTACGAATCGCTGAAGGTGGGCGACGCCGAGGCGGACGTGCTCGCCGAACTGCCCGCCGGGGACTCGTGGGTGACCCTGGGGCTGAACGACCGGGGACCGAAGCCGCCGGAGGGCGCGACCTGCCGCTACTTCACCTCCGACGAGGGCGACGACCCCGACACCTTCACCGTCTTCCGGCTCTGCTTCCGCGAGGGGACGCTGGTCGCGAAGGACACGTTCGAAAGCAGTTGACCCGGTCCGGTGCGGCGCCGCTGCCACCTGCTCGCCCGCCGGGGCACGGCGGTGTCCGGGCCCGCCTCCCGTACCGCCCGGCGAGCGGGTGACCGGACGCCGACACGGGCGGGCCGTGGACGCCCGCGGATCGGTCAGCCGTCGAGCGCGGCGGAGGGCGTGTCCCCGTTCTGGGCCTGCCGGGCCCGCTCGGCGAGCACCGTGGTCAGGTCCCGGACCCGGTCCTCGTCGAGGCCGGCCTTGTCCGCGGCATTCGCGAAGGTCCACAGCAGCACCGTGCCGACCCGTGCCTGGGTCACCGCGCCGGGCGCGCCCTCGTAGCCGGAGGTACCGAACCGGGCGTCGCGCTCGTCACCGATCGGGCCGATATCGAACGCCTTGGCCCGCTGCCCCGCCCTCGTGCCGTAGTAGCGGTCCCAGAGCACGTCGTACGCGGCCCGCGCGGCCTGTTCGCTGTCGTAGGCGACGAGCAGGAAGGTGGCGCTGGCGGCGTTGTCGTCCTGCCGGAAGGTCGAGGCGCCGTAGAAGCGGGAGTTCTCGCAGCCCACGTTGTCCTTGATGGGGCAGGCCGTCGAACGGATGGTCCGGTCCATCTCCACGGCCTGGGGCGGATGGGACTCCTTCCACCCCGTCATGGCCTCACCGTCGGGCAGCGTCTCCTGTGCCTGCTCCTTCGTGAGCGCCACCGCCTTGCCGTTCCCGCTGTTGCTCTCCGCGCCACCGCCACAGCCGGTCAGCAGCAGTGCCGCCGCGATCGCCGCGCACCACCAGTGGTTTCTCATGGTCATGCCACCCCCTCAGGCGGCGATCCTACGCGGACGGTCTTCGTACGGACGGCCCCGGGCCCACGGGTTCCTCATCGGTGCCGGCTGCCGAGGGCCTGGCGGGCGGCGTGGAGGCAGGCGGCGACGGCGGGGTCTTCCCGGGTGGTGGTCCGGGTGAGCGCCAGGATCGTGCGCTCCATGCGGGGAACCGGCCGCACTCCGGCGACGCCCGCTTGCTCCTGGACGAGACCGGCGGGCAGAAGGGCGACGCCCGCGCCGCCGGCGACGAGTGCGGCCAGGATGTGGAGCCCTTCGAACTCCCAGCGCCGTGGGGGTGTGGCGTCGATGCCGGTCAGATAACGGTCGCCCGCGGCTCGGGAGAGTTGTCCGGCCGGGGCGCACAGCCAGGTCTGGTCGTGGACGAGCCGGCGTAGCTGTGCGGCGGTGGCCGGGCCGGAGCGCTCGGCGAGTGGGTGGTCCGCGGGGACCGCCAGGACGATGTCCTCGCGGCGCAGACGGTGGACGGACAGACCGGAGTCCTCGGCCGGTGGACGCGCGGACCAGTCGTCGATGACGGCGAGATCGTAGCGGCGGTCCAGGACGGCCGCGGCGGCGGTGGCCGAGCCTGTCTCGTGAGCGACGACGTTCAACGCGGGGTGCGCGCGTTGCAGCGCGGCCAGGTGAGGAGCGAGAGCGGGGGCCAGAGCGTGGATACAGCTGACGGTCACCCGGCCGCCGACGGTGCCGATACGGGCGCGCATACGGCTGTGGGCGGTTTCCGCGGCGGCGAGGACGAGAGCGGCGTGCTCGGCCAGTTCGCGTCCCGCGTCGGTCAGACTCGCGCGCCGGGCGGTGCGTTCGATCAACGCGAGACCGGCTTCCTTCTCCAGGGCGGCCAGTTGCTGGGAGATCGCCGACGGCGAGTACCCCAGGTCGGCGGCCGTGGCGGTGATGGTGCCGAGGGCGGCGAAGCGGTGCAGGATTTCCAGCCGCCGCAGATCCAGCATCAGCTCTCCTTAAAGCCCGCCCCGTTTTTTCGCGCTGTTGCCGATGCTATGCCTCGGGCACGCTGGGCGAGTGCCCGGCAGAGTGCCGCGGCACCACGACACCGGAGCCCGGTACCGGACAGGACGGTTCCCCATGACGACCCACTCCGCCACGCTCGCCATCGACGAGGCCGTGCACGCCCGCCTCGAAGCCGGGCACGACGTACTCCATCTGGGTTTCGGGGAGGCCGGGCTGCCGGTCGCCCCTGGCCTGGCCGAGGTGCTCGCCGACGCCCACCTGCGCAACGGGTACGGGCCGGTCGCCGGCTCGCCGCGGGCCCGGGACGCCGCCGCCGGCTGGTTCACCCGGCGCGGCCTGTTCACCGAACCGGGCCAGATCCTCTTCGCCCCGGGCAGCAAGCCCCTGCTCTTCGCCCTGCTGGCCGCGATCGGTGGTGACGTGGTGCTGCCCTGCCCCTCGTGGGTCTCCTACGCGGCCCAGGCAGCCCTGCTCGGCCGTCGCGTCATCTCCGTACCCATCCCGGCCGAGGGCGGCGGCATCCCCGACCCCGGGCTGCTGGAACAGGCCCTGCGGCAAGCCGCTGCGAACGGGGCCCGGCCGGGCGTCCTGGTCCTCACCGTCCCGGACAACCCGACCGGTACCGTCGCCCCCGCCGAGCAGGTCGAGGCGGTCTGCGCCATCGCGGACCGCCACGGCCTCGCGGTCGTCAGCGACGAGATCTACGCCGAACTGAGCCACCGCGGCACCACCCGCGGCCCGGCGCACCACCTGGCCGAGCGCACCGTCGTCACCACCGGGCTGAGCAAGTCCCTGGCCCTGGGCGGGTGGCGGATCGGCTTCGCCCGTACCCCGGCGGGCCGTTGGGGTCAGCATCTGCACCGGGAACTGACCGGGGTCGCCAGCGAGATCTGGTCCAGCCTGGCCGCGCCCATGCAAGCCGTGGCCGCCCACGCCCTGAGCGACCCGCCGGAGGTCACCGCGCACATCGCCGCCGCCCGCCGTCTGCACACCCGTATCGCCACCGAGGTGCACACCCGACTGCTCGCGACAGGAACACGGTGCCGCCCTCCCCAGGCCGGTTTCTACCTCTACCCCGACTTCGCCCCCGCCCGTGAGGCTCTGCGCGTCCGGGGAATCGCCACCGGCGCCGACCTGGCCACCGCGCTGCTCGACCGGTACGGCATCGCCACCCTGCCCGGCAGTGTGTTCGGCGAACCCGACACCGCCCTGACCCTCAGGCTCGCCACCAGCCTCCTGTACGGCGCCACCCCGCAGCAACGCCACACGGCGCTGACCGCGGAAGAACCGCAGAGCCTGCCCTGGATCGCCCCCGCCCTGACACGCCTCGGGGCCGCGCTGGACGAACTCACCGCCGTCCGGGCGGCTCGGCCGTGACTCCGCGTTCGAGGTGCGGTGGCCGGGTACTTCCGCTTACCGTGGACATTGGTCTGAGTGCCGACAGCGGCATCGGGCGCGGAACAAACCTGTGGCGATGCCGCCTCACCCACGCCGTCTCCCCTTCCGCTCGGCGGCGGGAGAAAGCCACCTCGGCCCGGCGAAGACGTCCCCTACGATCTGCCCTGTCTTCCGGGCACATCTGGAGGAGCCACCATGTACAGGAAACGCTCACACCTCGCCGTCCTGGCGACCGCCGTCACGGCAGCCGTACTGCCCCTGTCCGCGGCCCTGTCCGCGCCCGGCGCGGTCGCGGACACCCCCTCACCGAGTCCCTCGGTCTCGTCCTCCGTACCCAGCGGGGACAAGCCCTTCGGACCGGGCTGCTCCAAGCTGCCGCAGAGCGGATCCGGAAGCGTCAAGGAGATGGCCTCCCAGGAACTGGCCACCGCCGTCTCGAACAATCCGGAACTCTCCACCCTGGCCGACGCCTTGAAGAAGGCCGGGCTGACGGACAGCCTCAACAAGGACCAGGACATCACGGTGTTCGCCCCCACGAACACGGCCTTCAACAGCCTCGGCAAGGAGCAGCTCACCAAACTGCTCGCGAACACCGGGGCGTTGAAGAAGCAGCTCACGTACCACGTGGTGGACAAGAAGATCACCCCCGACCAGCTGTCCCACGGAACGTTCACCACGAAGGAAGGCTCGACGCTGACCACATCAGGGTCCGGCACCTCCTTCAAGGTCAACGACACCGCGAGCATCACCTGCGGCAACATCAAGACCACCAACGGCACGATCTACGTCATCGACGGCGTGCTCACACCTCCTCACTAGCCGCCGGCCGAGTTCGGGGGCCCCCCGCGCCGCCCCCACACCCCCCCCGCGCGGGGGGCGACCCGCGCCCTCCGCGCCCCGGAGAGCCGCGGGGAGGGCGCGGG
>NZ_JBHZDA010000126.1:0-17619 GCF_042755665.1 Streptomyces sp. NPDC059142 | reverse complement strand
GCCCCGCCCCGCCCCCCCGCCCCCGTCCGGGACCCCCCGACTCGGGTCGTTCCGCCCCCCCCCCGGCCGACCCCCCCGGGGCGGGTCCGGGCGCGGGCGGCGGAGGGCCGGGCCGACCGGAAGGAGCCTGATCAGCCCTGGCGGGCCAGGTCCGCCGCTCCCACCAGTCCGGCCTCGCCGCCGAGTTGGGCCGCGAGGACCTGGGCGTGCGGACGCCATTCGCCGCCGATGAGCCAGCGGCGGAACGACTTGCGGATCGGGTCGAGGACGAGTTCGCCCTCGTCCGAGACGCCCCCGCCGACGATGAACGCCGACGGGTCGAAGAGCGAGGCCAGATCGGCCAGGCCCGCGCCCGCCCAACGGGCCAGCTCCCGGAAGGAGTCGACGGCCACCGGGTCGCCGGCCCGGGCCGCCGCGCTGATGTGCCGCCCCTCGATGCCCTCGATGGTGCCGTCCCCGAGACCGAGCAGGGTCCGCGCGTTCTCCGGGGTGGCGTTGGCGCGCTGCCGGGCGTAACGGACGAGGGCGCGCCCCGACGCGTACTGCTCCCAGCAGCCCTGGCTGCCGCAGCCGCAGAGCAGCCCGTCGGGGACGACCCTGATGTGCCCGAACTCGGCGGCCACACCGAAGCGTCCACGGCGCAGCTTGTTGCCGATGATGATGCCGCCGCCGAGCCCGGTGCCGAGCGTGATGCAGATGACGTCCTCGTGGCCCTGGCCCGCGCCGAAGCGGTACTCGCCCCAGGCGGCGGCGTTGGCGTCGTTCTCCACGACGACCGGGAGCCCGACCCGCTGCTCGACCTTGTCCTTGAGCGGTTCGTGGCGCCAGTCGATGTTCGGCGCGAAGAGGACGGTGGCGCGCTTGTCGTCGACGTAGCCGGCGGCGCCGATGCCGACGGCCTCGATCTGCTGCCCCTCGCCGGCGCCGGAGACCGCGGCGCAGATCGCGTCGACGATGCCTTCGGCGGTCCGCGGAGTGGGCACCTTGTGCGTCTCCAGGATGGTGCCCTCTTCGTCGACCACGCCGGCCGCGATCTTGGTGCCGCCGATGTCGACGCCGATGGTGAGTCCCATGTGTCCCTCAGTTTTCGGTCGAGCCCCGCTACGGGCAACGGTACCCGAGGGTGGGTGCCCGACCGGTCAGTCCAGGTCGATGCGGCCGTCGGAACCGGGCGTCCCGTCACGGGGATCGGTGGGGTCGTCGGACTTCTCCGTGTCCGGCCGTACGGTGCCGGGCTTCGCGTCGGCTCCTCCGGTCGCGGAGGTGTCGGGGCCCTGGGTCCAGCGGGCCTCCTGGCCCTCCACGGCGGAGCGGTACGCGGCGAGGAGTTCGCCGCCCGCCGCCGCGAGGTGGTCGAAGACCCCGGGGTTGCGCTCGATGACCGGTTCGACGGCCTGCTTGGCCTGCTGGACGAACTGCTGGACGGCGCCCTGTGCGGCCATGCCCAGCAGCGGGCTCTGGAACGTGGAGACCTTGTCGGCGACGGCGTCGAACAGCTTGCGCAGTTCGTCGGCGGCGGAGCCCGGCGGCGGTCCGTAGGCGGCCCGGCGGCGCGCCTTCTCCGCTTCCAGGTCTTCCGCGCATGCCGTGGCCCAGGCGTCCGAGTCGGCGGCGGGGCGCTCGGTGGCGTCGCTCATGGCGTACTCCTGCGTCAGGGGCAGAGCCTTCCGCCAAGGGCAGCGGAAGGGTTCGTACCTTCGACGGTACCCGAACGGAAGTACGTCGTTCAGTGTCCGCGCGGCCACAGAGCGGGGTCGGGGGTGAAGCGCACCCTCAGCACCCCGTCGGTGAGGGCGGCGCCGGTGACGGTGCAGCGGCGCAGCGCGGAGGGCAGCGGAACGATTCTCCGGAACGTGCCGACGGTCAGGAGGAGTTCGTCGTCCCTGCGGACGAGGTTCAGTTCGCTCTTGACGGCGCCGGGCAGCGGTACGCACCAGACGAGCAGGTTCTCCTCCGCGAGCCGGTCCTCGACGGGCCAGGGGGCCGCGGCGGGCGCGGGCGGGACCGCCAGCGAGGCGTCGTCGTCGGTGCCGGGGTCGCCGGGGCCGGCGCCCGCGCCGGCCAGCAGGGCGAGATCGTCGAGCCCCTGCGGATCGCGGCCGAGGTGTCCGACCGGCCGCCGGTCCTCGGGCCACTCGGCGAGGTCCTTGCGCTGCTGGGCGACGAGCGTGGCGAGCCAGGGGTCGGCCGTGTCGGGCGGCAGCAGGCGGTTGGGGACGGGGGCGTCGGCGCGCAGCCCGTACAGGGCGAGCGCGGTCCGCGCGGTGTGCAGCGCCCGCGCCGCGGCGGGTCCGGGCTCCGCGACGAGCCGTACGGTGGTCGCCGGGTCCTCGATCAGGCTCTGCACGGCGGCGAGTTCGGCGTCCCAGCGGGTGGCGGTCTCGTACAGCCACTGGGCGGGCATGGGTATCCCGGCGAGCTGGGCCATCATCGGGCGCAGCGCGCGGGCGGCCTGGCGTTCCTGGGGCAGCAGCCGGCGCAGATAGCGGCGGAGCTGTTCGGGCAGGGCGAGCAGTGCGAGGGCGTCGCGCAGCGGCGGGAGGTCGACGACGAGGGTGTCCCAGCGGCCCGCGGCGGCCCGGCGCAGCGCCTGGAGCAGGGCGGACTGCTCGCTGCCCGGCAGGGGGGTGAGTTCCTCGCCGGCGAGCGGGCGGGCGCCGAGCAGGTCGAGTCCCGCGGCGAGGCGTTCCTGGAGGGCGAGGGTCTCCGTACGGAAGTGTCCGGCGGGGTCGACGCGGGCGGCCCAGAGTCCGCCGTCGCCCACCTGGACCGGGTCCGTGCCGACGGTGCCCGGGTCCAGCCCGAGGAGGTCGTCGAGGGGGTCGGCGGAGAGCAGCAGGACGCGTCCGCCGCGGTGGGCGGTGGCCAGCGCGGTGGCGGCGGAGACGGTGGTGCGGCCCGCGCCGCCGGGACCGGTGACGAGGACCGTACGCATGCCGGGGTCAGGCCCCCGAACCGGATTCGACGCGCTTCTTGAGGCCGTCGAGGGCGCGGTCGATGATGACCTTCTCCGCCTTGCGCTTGATCATGCCGAGCATCGGGATCTTGACGTCGACGGTCAGCCGGTAGGTGACCTCGGTGTGGCCGCCGGCGACGGGCCTGAGCAGGTACGAGCCGTCGAGGGCGCGCAGCATCTGGGACTTCACGAGGGTCCAGCTCACCTCGTTGTCGCCGGTCCAGGTGTAGGCGAGGGTGTGGTCGTCCTTGATGGCACCGGCGTCCAGCACCAGCCTGACCTGCTGGGCGCGGCCCCGGTCGTCGGTGGCGAGCACCTCGGCCTGCTTCACCTCGCCGGTCCAGTCCGGATAGCGGGCGAAGTCGGCGATCACGCCCATGACGTCGGCCGGTGCCGCCTCGATCGTGATGCTCGAACTGGTGTGTTCCGCCATCGCCGTGTCCTCCGGTGCCGGTGCTGTTCCGGCTTCTGGGTCTGTGGTGTGCAGGCTATCGCGAGTGCGACGGTCACCATTCCATGGTCCACGGCCGCCCGGTCGAGGCGAAGTGCCCGACGTTCACGCACTCCGTGGCCCCCACACGCATCCGGCGGGCCAGTGGCTGGTGGACATGGCCGAAGAGCGCGTACCGGGGCCGGGTCCGGTGGATGGCGTCCAGCAGGGCGCGGCTGCCGCGTTCGAAGCGGCGGGCGACGGTGTCGTACGTCAGCTCGGGGACCTCGGGCGGGATGTGCGAGCAGAGCACGTCGACCTCGCCGAGCGCCTCGACCTTGGCGGCGTACTCCTCGTCGGAGATCTCGTACGGCGTGCGCATGGGGGTGCTCAGTCCGCCGCCGACGAAGCCGAAGACCCGGCCGCCCAGTTCGACGCGGTCGCCGTCGAGCACGGTGGTGCCCGGTCGTACGTACTCGGGCCAGAGGGACGGGATATCGACATTGCCGTAGGTCGCGTACGTCGGATCGGGGAGGGCCGCGAAGAGTTCGGCGTACTGGCGCCTCACGGCCTGCTGGATCGCGGTCTCCTGGTCGAGATCGAGCGCCGCCCACAGCGAGCGGCCGAACTCCCTGGCCTCGTCGAAGCGCCGGGCGGTGCGCAGCTCCACGATCCGGTCGGCGTTCGCGACGCCGAAGAGATCGGGGAAGATCCCCCGCGAATGGTCGGCGTAGTCCAGGAAGAGCACGAGGTCGCCGAGGAGGACGAGCGCGTCGGCGCCGTCCCCCGCCCGCGCGAGATCCCTCGCGTTCCCGTGCACGTCGCTCACCACATTGACCCGCATGCCCATACCCGCCATGCCGATCACCTTAGGGCCTGCCCTTCGCGCCGATACGGCGGGTTCCCCGCGTAGACGGTGCCGGACCTGCGGTTACTTTCGCGGTGCGAAAGGAGTGGACTACTGTGCGCGAAGTACGTCAAAGGCGATGTGACGCAAGGAACATCTGGCCGGAAAACCCTATCGGTGACAAGTACCGATGGGTAACGTCCGGGCAGTCCAGTCGTGCTCGTTTCCGTCGAGCACCTGCCCGATCTTGGACCGCAGCCGGCACGCACGACGCCGTGGCGCCGGCGCCCGACGAGGAGCAGCAGTCTTGCGCGAGTTCGGCCTTCCGGCCCTGTACGAGGTCCCCTCGGACGGCAATCTGACGGATCTCATCCGCCGCAATGCCGCTCAGCATCCCGATGTCGCCGTTCTGGGCCGCAAGGTGGCCGGGGCCTGGACCGATGTCACCGCCACGCAGTTCCTCGCGGAGGTGCGCACCGTCGCGAAGGGGCTGATCGCGGCGGGGATCCGGCCGGGCGACAGAGTCGCGCTGATGTCACGGACCCGCTTCGAGTGGGTCCAGTTCGACTTCGCGATCTGGAGCGCGGGGGCGGTCACCGTCCCGGTGTACGAGACCAGTTCGGCCGAGCAGGTGCAGTGGATCCTCGGTGACTCGGGCGCGGTCGCGGCGATCGTGGAGAGCGACGAGCACGCCGCGACGGTGGAGTCGGTACGGGGCGGGCTGCCCGCCCTGCGCGACGTCTGGCAGCTCGACGCGGGCGCGCCGGGCCGGGGCGCGGTGGCGGAGCTGACGGCCGCGGGCGCGGAGGTCACGGAGGCGACGGTCGACGAACGGGCGGCGACGGCGAAGGCCGACGACCCGGCGACGATCGTGTACACCTCGGGCACCACCGGGCGCCCCAAGGGGTGTGTGCTGACGCACCGCAGCTTCTTCGCGGAGTGCGGCAACGCGGTGGAACGCCTCAAACCCCTCTTCCGTACCGGCGAGTGCTCCGTGCTGCTCTTCCTCCCCGCCGCGCATGTCTTCGGGCGGCTGGTCGAGGTGGCGGCCGTGATGGCACCGATCAAGCTCGGCTGCGTACCGGACATCAAGAACCTCACCGAGGAGCTGGCCACCTTCCGTCCGACGCTGATCCTCGGGGTGCCGCGCGTCTTCGAGAAGGTCTACAACGGGGCGCGCGCCAAGGCGCAGGCGGACGGCAAGGGCCGGATCTTCGACAAGGCGGCGCACACGGCGATCGCGTACAGCCGGGCGCTGCCCACCCCCGGGGGCCCGTCGCTGGGGCTCCGGATCCGCCACGCGGTCTTCGACCGGCTCGTCTACCGCAAGCTGCGCGCGGTGCTCGGCGGGCGCGGCGAGTACGCGATCTCCGGGGGCGCCCCGCTGGGCGAGCGGCTGGGTCACTTCTACCGCGGCATCGGCTTCACGGTGCTGGAGGGGTACGGCCTGACGGAGTCCTGCGGGGCCAGCTCCTTCAACCCGTGGGACCGGCAGAAGATCGGCACGGTCGGCCAGCCCCTGCCGGGCTCGGTGGTGCGGATCGCCGACGACGGCGAGGTGCTGCTGCACGGCGAGCACCTGTTCACCGGGTACTGGAACAACGAGGCGGCCACGGCGGAGGCGCTGGCCGACGGCTGGTTCCACACCGGGGACATCGGCACGCTCGACGAGGACGGCTATCTCGCGATCACGGGCCGGAAGAAGGAGATCCTGGTCACGGCGGGCGGCAAGAACGTCGCGCCCGCGGTGATCGAGGACCGCATCAGGGCGCACGCGCTGGTCGCGGAGTGCATGGTCGTCGGCGACGGCCGGCCGTTCGTGGGGGCGCTGGTCACCCTGGACGAGGAGTTCCTGGCCCGCTGGGCGAAGGACCACGGCAAACCGGCCGACGCGACCGCGGCGACGCTGCGGCTCGACCCGGAGCTGCTGGCGGAGGTGCAGCGGGCGGTGGACGAGGGCAACGCGGCGGTCTCGAAGGCGGAGTCGGTACGGAAGTTCCGTGTCCTGACGGCGCAGTTCACCGAGGACGCGGGGCACATCACGCCGTCGATGAAGCTGAAGCGGAACGTGGTGGCGAAGGACTTCGCCGACGAGATCGAGGCGATCTACCAGAGCTGACGGTTCGGGAGCGCCGGGGCGCGGCCCCGGCGCACATGCCCGCCCGCGCGGCCGGCCGGGCGGAGCGGGCGCGCGGCCGTCAGAGCAGCAGGCGCAGGCGTTCCGCCAGGAGGTCCCAGCGCCAGCGCTCCTCCACCCAGGCCCGGCCGCGCTCGCCCATCCTGCGGCGCAGCTCCGGGTCTTCGAGGAGCGTGACGATCCGCTCGGCCGACTCCCGGGCGGCCACGTCCGGCGGGCCGCCGTGGACCACCCAGCCGGTCTCGCCGTCCAGCACCGCGTCGGGCGCGCCGCCCGAGTCGCCCGCGACCACCGGGAGGCCGGTCGCCGAAGCCTCCAGGTAGACGATGCCCAGGCCCTCCACGTCGAGGCCGCCGCGCCGGGTGCGGCAGGGCATCGCGAAGACGTCGCCCGCGCCGAAGTGGGCGGGCAGCTGCCCCCAGGGGACGGCGCCGGTGAAGCGTACGGAGCCGTCGACCCCCGTGGCCTCGGCCAGTTTCCGCAGGTCCGACTCGTACGGGCCGCCGCCCACGATCAGCAGGACCGCGTCCGGCACCCGCGCCAGGATCGCGGGCATCGCGCGGATCAGGGTGTCCTGGCCCTTGCGCGGGACCAGCCGGGAGACGCAGACGACGACGGGCCGGTCCGCGAGGCCGAGCGCGGCGCGCACGGCGGCGCCGCCCGAGTCGGGGTGGAAGGTCTTCTCGTCGACGCCCGGCGGCAGTTGCCGCATCCGCGCGGCTGCCCCGGGGGTGAGCGCGGGCGCGATCCGCGACCGCGTGTAGTCGCCCAGGTAGGTGATCGTGTCCGTCGACTCGCCGATGCGCCGCAGCAGTTGCCGCGAGGCGGGCAGTTGCGCCCAGCCCGCCTCGTGGCCGTGCGTGGTGGCGACCAGGCGCCGCGCGCCCGCCCTGCGCAGCGCGGGCGCCATCAGACCGAGCGGGGCGGCGGCGCCGAACCAGACCGACTCGCAGCCGTGCTCGCGCAGCAGCGCGACCGCCCTGCGGGTGACGCGCGGCGTCGGCAGCAGCATCGTCGTACGGTCGCGTACGACGGTGAAGGGCTGCTCCGCGTCGAAGGCGTCGGTGGCCTCGACGCCCTCGCGCCCCCGCTTCCAGGTGGACGCGTAGACCACGATCCGTTCGGGGTCCAGGCGCAGCGCCATGTTGTGCAGGAACGCCTGGATGCCGCCCGGCCTGGGCGGAAAGTCATTGGTGACGATCAATGTCTTGTGCATCGCCGCCGACAGTACCGGGCCGCGACGCGGCCCCGCCTCATGGCTCCCGTACGGCCGGGACCGGCATCATGGCCTCCGTCGACTTCCGCAATCAGGACGAACCGGACGGGTGATCATCGAGTGAGGACGGGCGCGCGCGGGACCCGGGGAGCTGTCGCGGTGTGGACCCTCACCCGGGCGGCCCTGCTGCTCTGTGTGTTCAAGGTCGTCACCGTGCCGGGGCCCGATGTCACCAGCGACGTCTCGGTGATCTACCGGGGCTGGTACGAGGTGCTGAGGTCCGGCACCTATCCGCTGTCGGACGTGACCTGGCAGTACCCGCCCGCCGCGGCGCTGGCGGTCGCCTCCCCCGCCGTACTGCCGTTCCTCGGCTACGCCACGGCTTTCTTCGTGCTGGCGTGCCTGTGCGACGCGCTGGTGCTCGGGCTGCTGCTGCGCGCGGTCCGGGGCGCCGGCCGCTCGGCGCGGGGGGTGTGGGTGTGGGTGGCGGGTGTACCGCTGCTGGGGCCGACCGCGTACGCCCGGTACGACGTGATGGTGACGGCGGTGGCGGTGGCCGCGCTGCTCGCCGGGGTGGGGCGGCCCCGGCTGCTGGGGGCGCTCGCGGCGTTCGGCGCGCTGTTGAAGGTGTGGCCCGCGCTGCTGCTGGTGGGCACTCCGCCGGGGCGGGCCACCCGCCGGGCGTGGACGAGCGCGGCGGTGACGGCGGTCGTGCTGACCGTGTTCGCCGTGGCCGCGCTCCCCGGCGCGCTGGCGTTCCTCACCTTCCAGCGCGACCGGGGCACGGAGGTCGAGTCGCTGGGCGCGCTGGTGTTCCAGGTGTGGCGGCACTTCGGCTGGGAGGGGGGTGTGCAGCTGAGCTACGGCTCCGTGGAGTTCGTCGGACCGTACGTCCCGCTGGTCAGCTCGGTGGCGCTGGCGCTCTCCGTGCTGGCCTTCGGCTGGCTGCTGCTGTGGCGGCTGCGGGCCCGTACGT
Organism: Streptomyces sp. NPDC059142; assembly: GCF_042755665.1. Classification (NCBI taxonomy): domain Bacteria; kingdom Bacillati; phylum Actinomycetota; class Actinomycetes; order Kitasatosporales; family Streptomycetaceae; genus Streptomyces; species Streptomyces sp. NPDC059142. Next base: position 9,057 of record NZ_JBHZDA010000126.1, on the reverse strand, counting down.
ACCCGGCCCACACCCTGTACGACGCGGCGTTCACGGCGGTGCTGCTGTTCACCACCACCAGCCGGGTGATCAGCCCGCAGTACCTGCTCTGGCTGGTCGGGCTCGGCGCGGTCTGCGCCACGCTGCGGGCGAGCCGGACGGTGCCGTCCGCGCTGCTCGTCGTGGCCGCGACGGGGGTGACGCTGCTCGAATTCCCCCTCGGGTTCGCGCAGGTGGTCTCCGGGGACCCGCTCGGCGTGCTGCTGCTGTTCGTACGCAACGGCCTGCTGGCCGCCGCCACCCTGCTGGCCTGCGGGCGGCTGTGGCGGGAGACGGTCTCCGGGCCCCGGCGCGCCGCCGCCGCGGACCTCAGCCCAGACGCCGCCGCACCCGATCGCGCCACAGCTCCGTGAGCCGTTCCGGCGTGGTCGACAGGACGTCGCGCGCGGCCTTCTCGACGGCGCCCGCCCGGCCCTGGTGGGCGCCCACCGCGCGGTAGAAGGCGGTCAGCATCTCCTCGCCCCACTCGGCGGCGATCAGTTCGCAGGCCAGCCAGGCGCCCTCGTAGGCGCGGGCCAGCCGGTCCGCGTCGCCGGCGAACGCGAAGTCCTCGTCGGCGGGGAGCGCGGCGGGCGCCTCGCCGCGGCGTACGGCGCCGCGCAGTTCGGGGGCGATCCGCGCGGCGCTCAGCGCGCTCCCCCGGTACGCGACCCAGTCGGCGAAGCCCTCGGAGAGCCAGGACGGGGTGGCGGCCGAGGTGGCCGTCCGGGTCGCCACATGGGTGGTCTCGTGGGTCAGTACGATCTCCCGGCCGTGGGCGCCGAGTTCCCCGTACGCCTCCGGGTTGACGACGACCCGGTCGGCCGGTGAGGCGCCCGAGCCGCCGGTCTCGCCCGTGGTGACCGCGGCGATGCCCCGGTAACCGGCGGCGGGCGCCCCCAGGAGCCCTCCCATGGCCGCCAGGTCCTCGGGCACCAGCAGCACCACCCGGCGCGCCCAGCGGCCCGGCCAGGCGGCGTCGACGGCCGGTACGGCGCGGTCGGCGGTGGCGGCGATCGCGCGCAGCCGCGCCTCGTCCTGCCCGACGCCCAGGACGAGGGCGTGCGTGCCGTGCACGGCCCGTACGGCGCCCTGCTCCCAGAGCTGGGCTGCGCCGCCCGGCGCGGGCCGGTCGGCGCTCACGTACCAGCGCCCCGCGCGCTCGGTCAGCTCCAGCGCGCGGGGCGTGGCGAGGGGTACGCCGTCGTGGCCGGCGAGCCGGTAGCGCAGCTCGGCGCGTACGGACGCCCGCGCGCCGGAGCGCCGTACCTCGGTGAGGTGGTACGTCCACGCGTCGAGGGGCACCTCGGCGAGGTTCCTGAACCCGGCACGCACGGTGGCGCGCAGGGCGGGCGCGGCGGGGTCGACGGCGGCCAGGCAGGCGGCCTCGTCGCGGTCCAGGACGGCGGCGGCCCGGCGGTCCAGGGTCCGGCGGATCCCGTCGGCGGCCGTCCGCGCGGGGCCGGGGCCGGAGGCGGGCGCGGGCGCCGGGGCGGTGCAGCCGGGCGCGAGGAGCGCTCCGGCCAGCAGCGGCAGCACGGCGCGCCGCCGCATCCCGCCACCGGTGCCCGCGCCGCCGTCACGCTCCTGACCTGCCACGCCGCCGATCGTACGGGTCCCGCGCCCGTGCCTCAGACGCGTGTGACGGAGGAGACCGGCATCATGCCGACCGGGTCGTAGCGCACGGAGGCGCCGGGGTACGGGGCGTGGATCACCTGGCCGTTGCCCACGTACATCCCGATGTGGCTGGCGTCGTCGCGGTACGCCACCAGGTCGCCGGGGCGCGCCTGCGAGAGCGGCACCCGCGCGCCCGCGTACCGCTGCGCCTGGGAGGTGCGCGGCAGACCGACGCCCGCCTGCCCGTACGCCCACTGGGTGAGCCCCGAACAGTCGAACCCCGAGGGCCCGTTGGCGCCCCACACGTAGGGCCGCCCGACGGCGCGCTGGGCGGCCTGGACGGCGGCGGCGGCCCGGCCGGTGGCGGGCGCCCCGGGTCCGGAGAGCGCGCCGGGCAGCTCGCCCCGGTCGGAGCGGGAGGCCCGGTCGTAGGAGGCCCGGTCGGCCTCGGTCAGGGTGTTGAGCAGACGGCGCGCCTCGGCGAGCCTGCCCTCGACGGTGCGCTTGTGGCGGGCGACGGCGGCCCGGCTGCGCTCCAGCTCGGCGAGGTCGCGGGCGGCCTCGCTGCGTACCTGCCCGAGGCCGCGCTGGGCCAGGCCGAGTTCCTTGAGGGCGCCGGACTGGCGGGCGCCGACCCGGTCGAGGACGGCGGCCTTCTCCAGATAGCCGTCCGGGTCGGAGGAGAGCAGCAGCGCGAGCGTGGGGTCGACGCCCCCCGAGCGGTACTGGGCGCCGGCCAGCGAACCGAGCGCACCCCGCATCGCGTTGACGCGTTCCTGGCCGCGCGCCGCGCTGTCCTGGGCCGTCTCCAGCAGCGTCCGCAGCTCCGTGACGCGTTCGCCCGCCTTGTTGTACCGCTCGGTGGCCCGTTCGGCCTGCTCGAAGAGCCGGTCGACCTGGGCCCGGGTCGCGTCGGGCGTCGCCTGCGGGTCGGCGCCCGCCGGGGCGGCGCCGAGCGCCACCGCCGTCGTGGCCGCCGCGAGGGACACGGCGGCGACGGCGCTGCCACGGGTGCCGGAACGCAGAGCAGCATGGCCGGACTGTGAGGGACGGCGATGGGACACCACGGGAAGCCGAACTCCCTTCCGCTGTACGCGCAGGCGCAGCCCTGCCGCCCGGTGGGCGGACCGCTGGCCGGTGCTGCGCGGAGCAGACAGTAGCCGGGCGATCACGGAGCGGCCAACGACCGCCCCGCGCACACAAAGTGGCGCCCCGCCGTAGACCTCAAGGTCATCGGCGGGGCGCGGGTGTCAGCGTGTGGGGTGGGAATTCCCCCGAATGGGCGGGTGTCGAGCCGGAGATGACGGTCAGGACGTCAGACCGGCCGGTCGTCCGCCCGGCGGTCAGGCGATGCGTACACCGAACTGGAACGGCATGTTGCCGATGGCCTCGTAGCGGACGCTGGCGCCCGGCTTGGGGGCGTGCAGCACCTGGCCGTTGCCGGCGTAGAAGCCGACGTGGTGCAGGTCGCCGTAGAAGATGACCAGATCGCCCTTCTGGAGCTGGCTCTGCGAGAGCCGCGCACCGGCGTTGGCCTGGGACTCGGAGGTCCGGGGGATGGAGACACCGGCCTGCGCGTACGCCCAGGAGGTGAGCCCGGAGCAGTCGAAGGAGCTGGGGCCGGAGGCGCCGTAGACGTACGGGGTGCCGATCTTGCCCTGCGCGGCGGCGAACGCGGCGGCGGCGCGGGACGAGGAGGCCGGGGCGTCCCCGAGGTCGGCACGGGATGACGTCGAACCGCCGCCGCTGCCGCTGCCCCGGCTGGCGCGCTCCTCCTCGGCCTTGGCGAGGTCGGCGCGCTCCTTCTCGGTGAGCGAGTTGAGGAGCTTCTGGGCGGCGCTGAGCTTGCCCTGGACTTCCTTCTTCTTCTCGGTCAGCACCTTGCGGGTGTCCGCGAGGTCCTTGACCTTGCCCTGGGCCTCCTGGCGCTGCTGCGCGAGGGTGCGCTGCTTGTCCTGGATCCGCTTGAGGGACTCGGCCTGCTTGCCGCTGACCTGGTCGAGCGTGGACGCCTTCTCCAGGTAGCTGTCCGGGTCGGACGAGAGGAAGAGCTGGAGCGCGGGGTCGATACCACCGGTGCGGTACTGGCTGCTGGCCATCAGGCCCAGGCCGTCCCGCATCTCGTTGAGCTCTTCCTGGCCACGGGCGACCTTGTCCTGAAGGGCGCTGACCTGCTTCTCCAGCTTGTCCTGCGCCTCTTCGGCCCCGTTGGCCTTCTCGGTGGCCTTCTCGGCGTCCTCGTAGAGCTTGTCGACCTTCTCCTTGACGTCGGCCTTGCTCGGCGTCGGCGCGGCGTTGGCGGCCTGGGAGGTCAGCGCGACGGCGGCGGCGGCGGTCGCGGTGAGCACGGTCACCCTGGTGCGGCTCGGGGGCTTGGGACGACGGTGGGACGCCACGGAGGCGAGCTCCTTCTTCCTCAGCCGCCTGCCGGTCCTTGGGGACGTCAGTTCCGGCTTCGCACGCACGGCTCCCCGGCGTACTGGGCCGAACTGCGCGAAAACGGCGGTTCCTTCACTGCCACCCCGGATGGGTGATCAACCGCGCGAAGGTTCGAGAGCTGACCCTAGTGACCTTCTTGTGATCAGTTCAAATCCTCGCAAGAAAAAACTCTGTCACGAAGCACATTATTTACCGAGGTCCTACAGACAGCAGATCGACAATACACATGCGGTAGCGGACATTTGACGACACGCCGCCACAAGGAGCCACCAATTCGGTCATTGTCCCGGTTAGTTCACAAGGTCCGGACAGAGCGGCGCGAAAGATCTCAGACGCGCGAGAGCCGCTTCAGCAGCAGGGCGGAGGCGACCGGCCGCGCGCCGGCCTTCGCCACGCCGTCCGCGACCTCACGGTCGGTGGAGGCCACCACCACGGGACGCCCCGGGGGCTCCGCCCGTACGAGCTGACGGATCAACTCGTCGGCCGTCACGCCCGGCTTGGAGAAGAGCACCCGCACCCCGCGCGGCGGCGCGAGCAGCACCGGCGCGACCAGTTCCGCGCCGTCGAAGACACAGGTCATCTCGGCGCCCGTCTGCGCGGCCAGCATCGCCAGCCCGCCCAGCAGCCGCAGCCGCTGCTTCTCCAGCGGCATCGTGGGATACCCGGTCTTGGTCACGTTGTAGCCGTCGACGATCAGATGCGCCTGCGGAAGCGCGAGAAGCTGATCGAGCAGCGCCGGATCCATTTCGGACAGCGCCCGCGCCGCCACGTCCTTGGGCGACATCCGGCCGGGCTCCACCGCGTCGACCGTGTCGGCGGGCCGGTTGGCGGCGGGCGGCAGCGCCAGCTCGCGCCGCAGCCCCTGGGCCGACTCCAGCACCGTGTCCAGCAGCAGCCGCAGCCGCATGTCCTCGACCGAGCGGCCCTCACGGGCGGCCCGGCGGCTCGACTCGACCGTCGACTCCGCCTCCGCGAGCCGCGCCCTGATCCGCCGGGTCTCGCTCTCCGCCGCCGACACCTGGGCGGCGCCCTCCGCCCGGAGGCCCTCGGTCTCCGCCTGCGCACGGCGCAGCGCGGCCTCGCCGCGCTTCACATCGCTCAGCGCGCTGCGCAGCTTGCGGTGGAGCGCCTCGGACTCCTTGCGCGCCGCGTCCAGCTCCGTACGCAGCCGCTCGGTCTCGCTCCTGGTCAGCGACCGGGCGGCGGTCAGCTCCTCGCGCAGCCGCTCCAGCTCGCGCCGGGTCTCCTCGTCGGCCCGCTCGGCGTCGGCGCGCTGCGCCTCCTCACCGGCGGCGGCCACCAGTTTCACCCATCCGGGGGGCCTGAGCACATACGCGGCGGCGGCCACGTCGACGGGATCGGCGGCCGCGGGCGGCGATCCGGACTCCAGGGCGGCGGCCAGCTCCGGCTGGGCCGAGGCGATCCGCTCGCCGATCCGCTGCCGGAAGAGCGGGTCGCTCTCCAGCGCGGCGGCCATCGCGTTCCCCGCGAACTTCGCACGTCTGTTCGGGGCGAAGCGCGCGTACTGCCGGAGCTGGGCGGGCAGCTCCGTGACGGTCAGCCCGCCGAAGGCGTCCGAGACGAGCGCCACGACCCGGCGCCGTACCCCGTCGGGGAGCGGTCGGTCGAGCGTCTCCGCGGCGTCACCGCCGGCCGCACCGGCCGGCTCAGCGCCACTCGCGGGCTGCTCCACGATCCGTCACCCCATCCACCCCTTACGGGCGGCTCCCTCAGGAACCGGCACCCGGCCTGTCCACCAGCTCGATCTGATCCACCGCGTTGCACCAACGGCAGCGCACCGACTCGATGGTCTCACTGACCACCTCACGCTCCTCGACGTTCGGCTCCCCGGCCAGGTCCAGATGGACGTACTCGACGACCTTGGACGAGCGCGTCACGTCGAACCGGGTCAGATTGCCGCACAAGGTGCAGCGCCACCGGGTGGAGGCCGTGGGCTGCGGAACCGTCGGAGTTGCTGCCATCGTGCCGTCCTCTTCTCGTCGTCCCTATGCCGTGCCCCACGGTGCGGCGTCGAACCGCGGATGGCACCCGGCAACCCTACGGCCTCGCGGCGCCCCCGCGGCGCGGCGAGGCACTCTGCACCATTAGGCACCGGTACGCCATGCTCTGTCCGTGAGCAAAAGGCGTACGGCGCACGGAACGCCCCTGGTGACCTACGGGCTGATCGGTCTCTGCTGTCTGGTCTTCCTCCTCAGCCCGCTCTCGGGATTCACTCCCGCGTACGGAGAAGGAGACGCGCTGCTGTCCGCGCAGAGCGCCTACTTCGAACGGTGGGGCGTCATCCCGGACGAGCTGACCCGGGGCGATGCGCGCGCCCTGCTCACCCCGTTCACCGCGCTCTTCGTGCACGGGAGCTGGCTGCATCTGCTGGGGAACATGCTCTTCCTGCATGTCTTCGGCGCCATGACCGAGGAGCGGATGGGCCGCGCCGCCTTCCTGCTCTTCTACCTCGCCACCGGCGCCCTCGCGCTCGTGGTGTACGCGCTCGCGAACGCCTCCTCCACCCAGACCCTGGTCGGGGCGTCCGGCGCGATCTCCGGAGTGCTCGGCGCGTTCCTCCACCTCTTCCCCCGGGCGCGGGTCACCAGCCTCTTCCCGTTCCTCTTCTTCCTGCCGCTGCGCTTCCCCGCCTGGATCGTGCTGATCTTCTGGTTCGCACTCCAGTGGCTGGCCGCGCACGGCGCCGGAGACGGCCCCGGCATCGCCTATCTCGCGCACCTCGTGGGGTTCGGCGCGGGCTTTCTCCTCGCCTGGGGACGGTACCGGCGTACCGCTAGAGTGAAGGTCCAGCCGGCGGCCACCGAGGGAGAACGTCAACCGTGATCACCGCGATCGTGCTCATCAAGACCAGCGTGGACCGGATCCCCGAGATCGCGGAGTCGATCGCGGCGCTGGACAGCGTCAGCGAGGTCTTCTCGGTGACCGGGACGTACGACCTGATCGCCATGGTCCGGGTCGCCAAGCACGACGATCTGGCCGAGGTGATCCCCGGCCGGATCAGCAAGATCGCGGGCGTCGAGGGCACGGACACGCACGTCGCGTTCCGTACGTACTCCCAGCACGACCTGGAGGCGGCCTTCGCGATCGGACTCGACGCGTAGGACCGCCTCCGGCAGACGAAGCCCTACGCGGCGGCGGCGCCGTCCCGGTCCGGGACGCAACGGCCGTCCTCCGTGCGGTAGTTCCACCGCGCTCCGTCGCTCACCAGCTCCCGCACCGCCCGGACGAAGCGCTCCACGTGCTCGTCCGGCGTCCCCGCGCCGAAGCTGACCCGGATCGCGTTGAGCGAGCGCTCGCCCGGCTCCGCCTCCGGGGCGCCGCACTCCCCCGGGTCCTGCGGGTCGCTGCCCAGCAGGGTCCGTACCAGCGGGTGGGCGCAGAACAGACCGTCCCGTACGCCGATACCGTACTCGGCGGAGAGCGCGGCGGCGAAGTGCGAGCTGTTCCATCCCTCGACCACGAAGGACAGCACGCCGACCCGCGCCGCCCCGTCGCCGAAGAGCGAGAGCACCTTGACCTCGGGCACCGCCGCCAGACCGGCCCGCACCTCGGCGACCAGCCGCTGTTCCCGGGCCGCCAGCGTGTCGAAGCCCGCCTCGGTGAGCGCCTTGCAGGCGGCGGCGATCGCGTACACACCGATGACGTTGGGCGAACCGGCCTCGTGCCGGGCGGCCGTGGTGTGCCAGTCGACGTCCACCCCGCCGTCGGCGCGACGCGCCACCTTGCGGCTGGCGCCGCCGCCCGCGAGATACGGCTCGGCCGCCCGGAGCCAGTCGGCGCGGCCCGCGAGCACCCCGGAGCCGAACGGCGCGTACAGCTTGTGGCCGGAGAAGGCGATCCAGTCGACGTCGAGATCCGCGATGTCCACCGCGTGGTGCGGGACGAGCTGCGCGGCGTCCAGGACGATCCGGGCGCCGTGGGCGTGCGCGGCGGCGGCCAGTTCCCGTACGGGCCACAGCTCACCGGTCACGTTGGACGCGCCCGTCACACAGACCAGCGCCGGGCCCTGCGGGTCGCGCGAGGCGAGCGCGCGCTCCAGGGTGGCGACGGCCTCGGCCGGGGTGCGCGGGGCGTTGAGGTAGGTGACGTGCGCGTCGCGCCAGGGCAGCAGGGAGGCGTGGTGCTCGGTCTCGAAGACGAAGACCTGGCATCCGGCGGGCAGCGCGCCGGCCAGCAGGTTGAGCGAGTCGGTGGTGGAGCGGGTGAAGACGACCTGGTCGTCGGCGCGGCAGCCGAGGAACTCCGCGACCGTACGGCGGCTGTTCTCGAAGAGGTCCGTGGAGAGCTGCGACAGGTAGCCGGCGCCGCGGTGGACACTGCCGTAGTACGGGGCGTACGCCGCGACGTCGTCCCACACCCGCTGGAGGGCCGGGGCGCTGGCCGCGTAGTCGAGCGCGGCGTACGTCACCTCGCCGCCGGTGACGAGCGGGACGGTCACATCGGCGCCGAGCACCGGGAGCGGCGCTCCACAGGCGGGGTCGTCGGCGACAGTGGTGGCGGAGGCGGAGGCGTTCGGGCGTGCGGACATGGCGTTGTCTCCCGGCGAGGAAAGTCGGAGCGGCTTCAGGACCCGCACGGCTCCACGGCTCCATGACGGAGGGGCGCGGCGCGCGGGGGATGCCTCGACACACGGAACGACCCCGTGCGGAGGTGTGGTGAAGAAGGGGCGTGAGGGTCCGGAAGGACCCTGAAGCCCTAACGCATTCGCTTGCTCACGAGACTGCTCCCTTGAGGACCAGGACCCCAAAGGTGACAAGGGGTCCGCGCTTGCCGCGGACCTCGCTGCCCACGGCCTGGTCTTCACCCGGGGCACCCCGCCACGGACGGAGGGTTGCCGGACAGCGAGCCGGGGCCTTAATCGCTGTCACTCATGACCTTGGCCGAAAGTATGGCACAGGGGCGCGGACCGCCCAAGTCGCTGTCCGCGATACGGGACAGGCCCCTATGGCCGTTCCGCACACA
>NZ_JBHZDA010000125.1:14928-17895 GCF_042755665.1 Streptomyces sp. NPDC059142 | reverse complement strand
GTGCGCTGGTGGGGGCGCGGGTCTTGTCACACCGGACTGGCGGCTAACCTACTCCCGGTGGCGAACGGACCCGCGTCGGAACCGCCGGGGCCGTCGATGCCCCCGGGGCCTCCGGGGCCTCCGGGGCCTCCGGGGCCTCCGGGGCCGGAGCCTCCCGCCTCGGGCGGCGCCGGGAACCCCGACGGCCAGGTGTGCACCGGCTCGCCCTTGTGCATCAGCTCGCAGTAGCGGCGGGTCGTCGCCGCGAGCGCCGCCTCCCGCTCCAGACCGGCCTCCAGCGCCCGGTGGAAGGTCTCCACCTGCCAGGAGGCGCCGTTCACCCGGCGCTTGCACCGCTCCTCGATCACCCCGAGGTAGAAGTCCCGGTCGACCGGCGCGACCTGCCAGGCGTCGAGCCCCGCCGCGGCGAGCGGCAGCAGTTCGTCGCGTACGAGCTTCACCGCCGGTACGGTCGTCATCCCGCCGGTACGGCCCGGGCGCGGCCAGCGCAGCTCCGCGTCGATGCCGTGCCGGCACGCCTCCTCGAAGTTCCGGGCGGCGTCCTCGAAGGGCAGCCGGCGCCACACCGGCCGGGCGTCCTCGGCGAGCGCCCGCACGAGTCCGTAGTAGAACGCGACGTTCGCGATGACATCGGTGACGGTGGGTCCCGCGGGCAGCACCCGGTTCTCCACGCGCAGATGCGGGGCGCCGTCGGCGACCTCGTACACCGGCCGGTTCCAGCGGTAGACCGTGCCGTTGTGCAGCGCCAGCTCCTGGAGGTCGGGCATCCCTCCCGCGTCCAGGACCCGCATGGGGTCCTCGTCGTCACAGATCGGCAGCAGCGGGGGGAAGTAGCGCAGGTTCTCCTCGAAGAGGTCGTAGGCGGAGCTGATCCAGCGCTCCCCGAACCAGGTCCTGGGGCGTACCCCCTGGGCCTTCAGCTCCGGCGGCCGGGTGTCGGTGGCCTGTTCGAAGAGCGGCGGCCTGGACTCGCGCCACAGCTCCCGGCCGAACAGGAAAGGCGCGTTGGCACCGAGTGCCACCTGTACGGACGCCACCGCCTGGGCCGCGTTCCACACGTCGGAGAACCGGTCGGGGGTGACCTGGAGGTGCAGTTGTACGGAGGTGCAGGCGGCTTCCGGGGTGATGGAGGCCGAGGTGCACGTGAGCCGTTCCACGCCCTCGATGTCGAGGGTGAAATCCTCGCCGCGGGCCGCCACCATCTGGTCGTTGAGGAGTGTGTAGCGCTCCACGTCGGAAAGGTTCGCGGAGACCACGTCGTGCTGGGTGAGGGTCGGAAGAATTCCGATCATCACGATCCCCGCGTCGACCTCACTGGCTTTGCGATGGGCATATCCGAGGCCCGTGCGCAGTTCCTCGGCGAGTTGGTCGAGTACGCGCCCGCCCAGCCGGTGGGGAGCCACGTTCACTTCCATGTTGAACATTCCGAGTTCGGTCTGGAAATCTCCACTCGCGATGCGCTTCAGCACCTCCGCATTCATCATGCGGGGCATCCCGTCGGAGCCCGCCAGATTCAGCTCGATCTCCAGGCCCATCAGATTCTTGGGCCGGTCGAACCTCTCCTCCGCCAGTAGTCGCTCCAGCACCCTGAGGCACTGTTGGAGCTTCCTGCGGTATTTCTGCCGATCGGACAGGTCGGAACCGCCCGCTTCGACCTTCTCCCCCATCGAAGTGTCCCTCCTCGACTGGGCTTCCGGCGGCTGGGGCCGCTCGCGTCACGATCGATAATGCCCACACAGAGTGATCCGTAACGTCCCGCTCCGGGCCGACGCCCGGTAGGGTGGCGACTCCGGCCCCCGATGCGTCCGGCACATTCACTCGGCATGACGGGCGACAGAGTGGGTAGTGGATTTTCGTTTCCACTTCTCGAAGGCCCTGCGGAATCGCCGACCATTTTCGGCCGACCCCGTCCGGCGAATCAGCCCAGGCCAGGCACCGCTCCTCCGCTATTCATCCACAGAAAACGCGTGGGAGAAAGACTTAATAGTGCCTTGCCCGCAATACCCGGTGCGGCTAGCGGAAACATGGTGTGAACACGCGTCGTATAAACTCTGCCCACGAGGCAGAGAGTCGGCGCCCGGTCGTACACGACCCGGTGACCCACCTCTGACCCCGCACGCCGACAGCGATGTCCGCACCCGCCCACGCTCCATTTCACGCGTCACCCTGTCTCCTGAATGAGAGGCAACCCACCATGCCGCTGCATGTACCCCCGGCCCCGGCGCCCGCCCTGCGCAGCGTTCTCGCGGCACTCGGTTCCCCCACCGCCGTGCGCGATGGACGCACCCCCGCTCTGCAGTCCGTCCAGGGACCGCTGAGCCCCGAACTCCCGCTCCCCGTCCATGTGCTCGACCACGTCAACCAGGAGGACCGCACCACCACACCGGGCGGCGGAGCGCCGCGGACCAGGCTGACAGGCTGGCGCTTCCTGATCCGCAGCGGCGAGCGCACGGTGGCCGCCGCCGACACCGTGCTCACCGCGGACGGCTGGACCTTCTCGCGCTTCTTCGAGGGCCCGTACCTGCCCTCCACGGAGCGCGCGCTGCGCCAGGCCGAGGGCCTGACGACGTCCTACCAGGCCCGGCTGCTCTCCATACCCGAGCTGTACATGCTCACCCTCTGGCTGCACGGCGACATGGAGGCCGACCCCGGCGCGGGCGCGCCCGCGCCGGCCGACATCCTCGTGCCGCTGGCGCCCGCGCCGCCCGGCATCGCCGCGCACCGCCCGCACCGGGTCGCCGAGTTGCTGCCCGTGATCGGGCTGCGGCTCACCCCCGCCTCCGTGCTCCCCCCGGCCCCTCCGCTCGCCCCCGCTCCACCGCTCACGCCGGCCCCGCCGCTGCTCCGCACCCCGGCCTGAACGCGCTCCGGAACTCCGGCCCCTGTGCCCCGCGGCCCCCTCGGGCGCGGGGGCCGTAGCCGCCCCAGCGGCGTGGTCAGCTCAGGCCACAGCGAACCCCCCGGAAA
>NZ_JBHZDA010000125.1:3551-14918 GCF_042755665.1 Streptomyces sp. NPDC059142 | reverse complement strand
GGGTGAGCGCGGCGCGGGGCACGGTGGAGCCGTCGGGGTGCTGGACGGTGCCGAGGACCGCCACACCGGGGACGTACACGGCGGGCGCGCCCGGTCCGGGACGCCCGCGGGGGGCCCGGGGGGGGGGGGGCCACTTCGCCGACCATGCGGCGTAGTCATCTCAGGCCACTGCGAACCACCCGGAAAGAGAGCACGGTCGAGCTGAACCGTCCGGCCCGGTGTCACGTCCTTAAGCAGAAGGAAGCGCTGCCGCGAAATACCTGCGGATCCACCGTCCGTGGGGCAACACTAGGACTGGACCAGACAGATACGGGGGAGGCGCCATGACCTCATCGCGCCGCAGGACACTCACGACGACCCAGCGAAAGAATCCACCCATGTGCCAGCACCAGCCCGCCTGCCCGACAGCCGACTCCGCCGACCGCGACGCCGCACGGCTCGTCGCGCACCACCCGGAGCAGGGCTGGAGCCTGTTGTGCAACGGCGTTCTGCTCTTCGAGGACACCGGTGAGCTGCTGCCCGACGGGCAGATCATCGCTCCGCACCGGCCGCTGCGCACGGAGCAGGTGGCCACGGCGGCCTGAGTCCGGGCCACCACCCGGCGGTCCACCGCCCGCGAGGCCGTGCGACCGCCACCGGAAGAACAGGGGCCGGCCGGAGACACACTCCGCACCGGCCCCGACGCATGTCCCCGCACGTTCCGTACGCCGAGGACGGCCGCGGGCGGCCGCGTACGGCCACCCACGGAACGTACGCCCCGTACGTCAGTTGTCGTACGCGTCCACCGGCGGGCACGAGCAGACCAGGTTACGGTCGCCGAACGCGCCGTCGATACGGCGGACAGGCGGCCAGTACTTGTCCGCCGCCGACACACCGGCCGGGAAGACCGCCTCGGCGCGGCTGTACGCGTGCTCCCACTCCCCGCCCAGCGCGGCGGCCGTGTGCGGCGCGTGGCACAGCGGGTTGTCGTCCGCGGGCCACTCGCCCGACGCGACCCGCTCGATCTCCCCACGGATCGCGATCATCGCCTCGCAGAAGCGGTCGATCTCGTTCAGATCCTCGCTCTCGGTGGGCTCGATCATCAGCGTGCCCGCCACGGGGAACGACATCGTCGGCGCGTGGAAGCCGTAGTCGATCAGACGCTTCGCGATGTCGTCGACGCTGACACCGGTGGCCTTGGAGAGCGGCCGCAGATCCACGATGCACTCGTGCGCCACCAGCCCGTGGGGACCGGTGTAGAGCACGGGGAAGTGCGGCTCCAGGCGCTTGGCGATGTAGTTGGCGGCGAGCACGGCGACCTGCGTCGCGCGCTTGAGCCCCTCGCCGCCCATCAGCCGGACGTACGCCCAGGAGATCGGGAGTATGCCCGCCGAACCCCACGGCGCCGCCGAGATGGGCCCGACGCCCGTCTCGGGCCCGGCGGCCGGCTGGAGCGGGTGGTTGGGCAGGTACGGGGCGAGGTGCGCCCGTACGCCGACGGGGCCGACGCCGGGGCCGCCGCCGCCGTGCGGGATGCAGAAGGTCTTGTGCAGGTTGAGGTGCGAGACGTCGGAGCCGAACCGGCCCGGCTTCGCCAGCCCGACCAGCGCGTTCAGGTTGGCGCCGTCGACGTACACCTGACCGCCCGCGTCGTGCACCGCGGCGCAGATGTCGCCGATGTGCTCCTCGAACACCCCGTGCGTGGACGGGTAGGTGACCATCAGGACGGACAGCTCCGCACCGTACTGCTCGATCTTGGCGTGCAGGTCCTCGACGTCGACGTCGCCGTCCTCGCGGGTCTTCACGACGACGACCCGCATCCCGGCCATGACCGCGCTCGCCGCGTTCGTGCCGTGCGCGGAGGACGGGATGAGGCAGACGGTGCGCCCGGTCTCGCCGTTGGCCCGGTGGTAGGCCCGTACGGCGAGCAGCCCGGCCAGCTCGCCCTGCGATCCGGCGTTGGGCTGGAGGGAGACCGCGTCGTACCCGGTGACCTCGGCGAGCCGCTCCTCCAGCTCACGGATGAGCGTCAGATAGCCCTGCGCCTGCTCGGCCGGCGCGAAGGGGTGCAGCGCGCCGAACTCGGGCCAGGTGACCGGCTCCATCTCGGTGGTCGCGTTCAGCTTCATCGTGCAGGAGCCGAGCGGGATCATGCCGCGGTCCAGCGCGTAGTCACGGTCGGCCAGGCGGCGCAGGTAGCGCAGCATCGCGGTCTCGGAGCGGTGCTCGTGGAAGACCGGGTGCGTCAGGAAGTCGCCGGTGCGCAGCAGCGCGCCGGGCAGCGCGTCCTCGGTGGCGGCGTCCAGCGCGTCGACGTCGCCCCGGACACCGAACGCCGTCCACACGGCGGCGAGCTGTGCGCGGCCGGTGGTCTCGTCGCAGGCCATGGAGACCTGGTCGGCGTCGACCTGGCGGAGGTTGACCCCGCCCTCGCGGGCGGCGGCGACGATCTCGGCGGCCCGGCCCGGGACGCGCACGGTGAGGGTGTCGAAGTAGCCGCCGTGCACGGTCTCGACGCCCCCGGCGCGCAGCCCCGCGGCGAGCACCGCCGCGTACCGGTGGGTGCGCAGCGCGATGGAGCGCAGCCCGTCGGGGCCGTGGTAGACCGCGTACATCCCGGCCATGACGGCGAGGAGGACCTGAGCGGTGCAGATGTTGCTGGTGGCCTTCTCGCGGCGGATGTGCTGCTCGCGGGTCTGGAGCGCGAGCCGGTACGCCTTGTGGCCGTCGGCGTCGACGGAGACCCCGACGAGGCGCCCGGGGAGGCTGCGCGCGAACTTCTCCCGCACGGCCATGTAGCCGGCGTGCGGTCCGCCGAAGCCCATGGGGACGCCGAAGCGCTGGGTCGTGCCGACGGCGATGTCGGCGCCCAGCTCACCGGGCGGGGTGAGGAGCGTCAGCGCGAGCAGATCGGCGGCGACGGTGACGACCGCGCCCAGCTCGTGCGCCCGCTCGATCACGGGCCGGAGGTCCCGTACGGCCCCGGAGGCGCCCGGGTACGGGAGCAGCACCCCGAAGACGCCGCGCTCGGCGGCCTCGGCGGGGATGCCCTCGGCGAGGTCGGCGACGACGACCTCGACACCGGTCGGTTCGGCGCGGGTGCGGATCACGGCGATGGTCTGGGGCAGGGTGTCGGCGTCGACCAGGAAGACCCCGCCCTTGACCTTGCCGACGCGCCGGGAGAGCGCCATGGCCTCCGCGGCGGCCGTGGACTCGTCCAGCAGCGAGGCGCCGGAGGTCGGCAGTCCGGTCAGCTCGGCGACGACAGTCTGGAAGTTGAGCAGCGCCTCCAGCCGCCCCTGGGAGATCTCGGGCTGGTAGGGCGTGTACGCGGTGTACCAGGCCGGGTTCTCCATCACGTTGCGCAGGATCACCGGCGGGGTGAAGGTGCCGTAGTAGCCCAGCCCGATCATCGGCGCGAGCACCTGGTTGCGGTCGGCGAGCGCACGCAGCTCGGCCAGGACCTCGGCCTCGGTACGGGCGTCGGGGAGGTTCAGCGCCTCCGCGCTCTTGATCGCGTCGGGCACCGCGGCGGCGGTCAGCTCGTCGAGCGAGCCGTAGCCGACCTGCGCGAGCATCTTCGCCTGCGCCCCCGCGTCGGGGCCGATATGACGCTGTTCGAAGGGGATGCCGCGCTCCAGGCGGGCGAGCGGGGTGCGGTGGGCGTTCATATGCGGAGGCCTCCTGGTCTGCCACGACCTGCGGGGGCACCTAGACGCGGGTGCCCGGAACGGCCTCCCCCTCTGTCATCTCGACCTGAGAGCTTCACCGGTCCGCCGTAAGGCGGTCCGGCTTTCACCGTCGGTGAGAGCGGCTGCCGTAGGGTCCGGCGTCCGCCCTGCTTTCCAGAGTGACCTCGTCCGCGCGGTACGGGGGCCTGAGAGATTCCGGGGAGGATTTGCTCCTTCGGCGCCTCCGGTGGGCTCACCGGAGGACTCTCCCGCACGGGGTCAGCAGCCGCTTGCCAGCCTACCAGCGGGATCTTCCGGGCGACTTTCGAGTGGCCGTCGCCCGGTTTCTGCACTTTTGTAGGGGTGACGAGCAGTCGCGACCCGCTGGAGGGACCGTGGAGACCGATATCGATCCGCGCAGCCTGATAGGACGCAAGGCGTTCGACCGTGAGGGGCGCAAGCTCGGCACGGTCGACGAGGTCTATCTCGACGACGCCACCGGCATCCCCGAATGGGCCGCCGTCCGCACCGGGCTCTTCAGCCGTGACGCGTTCGTCCCCCTCGCCCCCAGCACCCTGGTGGCGGAGGGGCTGCGGGTGCCGTTCGAGCGAGCCCTGATCAAGGACGCCCCCGATTTCGGTGTCGGCCGCCATCTCTCCCCCGAGCAGGAGCTCCAGCTCTACCACCACTACGGCCTCGCCCTCCCGTCCCCGGACCCGCCGGAGGGGCCCGCGGCCCTCTCGGACCGGGACTCCGAGCGGAACTTCGGTCGGCTGGCGGGCCAGGACGACTGACGCGGCTCGTCCGTCCCGGGCACCAGGGGCAGCGGCTCGGAGAGTTCCAGATCGGGATCGTCGGCCCAGAACGTCCGCACCCACCCGGGGGTGGACCCGGGCTCCTCGAACCGTACGGTGACCCTCCGCAGCCCGCTGCCCTGCACCCAGCCGGGGCCGAACTCGGCATGGAGCACATCGTG
The DNA here is from genome assembly GCF_042755665.1 of Streptomyces sp. NPDC059142. Lineage (NCBI taxonomy): Bacteria > Bacillati > Actinomycetota > Actinomycetes > Kitasatosporales > Streptomycetaceae > Streptomyces > Streptomyces sp. NPDC059142. Next base: position 10,292 of record NZ_JBHZDA010000125.1, on the reverse strand, counting down.
TCCGGCCGGGAACCGGCGCTCCTCGGACGGCTCGGAAGCCCCCACCGCCCCGAACGGCCCGGTCAAGGGCGGTGCCCCCGCCCCGGCCGCCGGCGACGCCCCCTCCCGCGGTGCGTGCCCCTCCCCCGCGCCGCCCTCCGCGGCGGCGTCCCGCCCCTCCCCGTCGGCCGGACCGGCGTGCTCCGCCGCCTCCCGCTCGCGGGCGGCGGCCTGGGCGAAGAGATCCTCCTGTGTGAAGTCGGCGAGCCCCGTCACCCCCACCCCGAGCAGCCTCACGCCGCCCGTGGTGTCCACGGACTCCAGGAGGCGCCCGGCGGCCTCCCGCACCACTCCCGGGTCGTCCGTGGGGCCTCTGAGCGTCTCCGAGCGGGTCAGCGTGGAGAAGTCGTACCTGCGCACCTTGAGGACCACGGTCCGCCCGGAGTGCCCGGAGTCCCGCAGCCGCCGTACGCACCGCTCCGCGAGCCGGTCCACCTCCGTACGCACCCGAACCCGGTCGTGCAGGTCGGTGTCGAAGGTGTCCTCGACCGACACGGACTTGGCCTCACGCTCGGACACCACCGGCCGCTCGTCGTGCCCCCGCGCCATCCGGTACAGCGACGTCCCGTGCGCCCTGCCCAGCAGCCGTACCAGCTCGTCCTCGCCCGCCTCGGCGAGGTCAGAGACCGTCGTCATCCCGGCCCGGCGCAGATGCTCGCCCGTCGTGGGCCCCACCCCGGGGAGGGTCCGTACCGTCATGGGTCCCAACAGCTCGCGCTCCGTGCCGGGCTCTATCAGGACCAGCCCGTCCGGCTTGGCCTGCTCGGAGCCGATCTTCGCGAGCATCTTGGAGCCGGCGAGCCCCACCGAGCCGCTGAGCCCGGTCAGCTCCTTGATGTCCCGGCGCAGCCGCTCCCCCGCGGCGAGCGCCGAGGCCGTGTCATGGGCCGAGCCGCCCGCTTCCAGGTCCACGAACGCCTCGTCCAGGCTGAGCGGCTCCACGAGCGGCGACAGCCCGCGCAGCAGCCCCATCACCTGCTCGCTGACCGCGCGGTAGAGCGTGAAGCGCGGCACGAGGTACGCCGCGTTCGGCGCGAGGCGTCTGGCCTGGGCCATCGGCATCGCCGAGTGCACCCCGAACCGTCGCGCCTCGTACGACGCCGTCGAGACCACGCCGCGCGGGCCCAGACCGCCGACGACCACCGGTTTCCCGCGCAGACTCGGCTTCGCCGCCTGCTCTGCCGCGGCGAAGAAGGCATCCATGTCCAGGTGCAGGACGGTCGGAGCGGTTCTCACACCACTGATGCTGCCTCACGCCACTGACAATCGGCCCGGAACACAGCCGCCCACGGGGCCGGTCGGCCGGAAAGGGCCCGGTCAGACGGCCCGGTCACGGCGCCGCCGTGCCAGTTCGTCGGCGGGGTTGTTCCCGACCAGCGTCTCGCCGGTGTCGATCCGCTCCCCGTGGAGCTGGGAGAGCGCGGCCTCGACGTCCCGCCACACCACGCCCACCGCGATCCCGAAGACCCCTTGGCCACCCTGGAGCAGGCTGACCACCTCGTCGGGCGAGGAGCACTCGTGGACCGTGGCACCGTCGCTCATCAGCGTCATCCGGTCCAGGTCACGGAAGCCGCGGTCCCGCAGGTGCTGGACCGCCGCCCGGATGTTCTGGAGCCCGACCCCGGTGTCCAGGAACCGCTTCACGATCTTGAGGACGACCACGTCCCGGAAGCTGTAGAGCCGCTGTGTGCCCGACCCGTACGCGGGCCGCACACTCGGCTCGACCAGCCCCGTACGCGCCCAGTAGTCCAACTGGCGGTACGTGATGCCCGCCGCCGCACAGGCGGTGGGACCGCGATATCCGACCGTCTCCGCTCCGGGGTCGGGCGCGCTGCTGTGAAGCGGATACGGACCGCCCGCCGCCGTACCGTCGCCGCTGCTTCTCACGCCGACCCTCCGTCCTTGACCTGCCCTGTCGAAGGTAGGCAGTCACCCGGGGTGCGTCAACGATCGCCACACTCGCCACGCCGGGTGATAATCACCCTGAGAGTGGTTTCCCGTGCCCCATTTCGGGGAAAGGCTCACCGAATGTGCTGACGGGGACCGGCTCGGCGCTCACCGGCCGGTCACTGGCTGTTGGTCCCGAAGTCCTCCGGAGAGATCTGGTCGAGGAACTCGCGGAACTTCTCCACCTCGTCCTCCTGCTCGTCCGGGATGGCGATGCCAGCATCGTCCAGAACCCCGTCACTGCCGTAGATCGGCGTACCCGTGCGCAGAGCGAGCGCTATGGCATCGCTCGGCCTCGCGCTCACCTCGACCCCGCTCGCGAAGACCAGCTCCGCGTAGAAGACCCCTTCACGCAGGTCCGTGATCCGGACCTCGGTGAGCTCCTGGCCCACCGCTTCCAGCACGTCCTTGAAGAGATCATGGGTCAGCGGCCGGGCCGGGGCCATGCCCTGCTGGGCGAAGGCAATGGCGGTCGCCTCCCCCGGTCCGATCCAAATGGGGAGGTACCGGTCGCCTCCCACTTCACGCAGGAGCACGATCGGTTGGTTGGAGGGCATTTCCACCCGGACACCCACTACGTCGAGCTCGTTCACACAGCAACCCTAGGACGTGCCCGGCAGGTTTGGGTAGTCGGACTCCCCCATGATCAGTGCGGACCGGGTCCCAGAGCCGTTCGGAGCAGGGCCTCGTGCAGCCGTACACAGAGCGCCGACAGCTCCTCCGTGGTCTCCTCCGCATGGGCTCTGGTCTGCGGGTTACGGTGCAGCCGCAGCGGGGCCACGACCTGCTCGACCAGTCCCGCGTCACGCTCGGCCGCCGCCTTCATGGCGCGCAGGTGCCGCGGTTCCAGGCCGAATCTGCCCAGATCCGAGACAAGTTTCGCGACCGTCACCGACTCCGCGGCGTAGCCGCCGTCCGGCATCGGGGCGACCAGGCCGTACGCCTCCCACTCGGCCAGCGCGTGCCCGTCGGCCTCGGCGGCCGCCAGCAGCTCCTCACGGCCGATCCGGGCCGCGGTCGGAAGATCGGACTCCGCGTCCCTCCGCGCGCCCGGCAGCGCCCTCCGGGAGCCGGGAAGAGGCACGTCCTCGCCGCGCTCCAGGGCGTCCAGGTGTCCCTTGATGACTTTCAGCGGCAGATAGTGGTCGCGCTGCATCCGCAGGACACGAGCGAGCCGCTCAACGTCCTCCACGCTGAATTTCCGGTACCCCGAAGGGGTCCGGCAGGGCTCGACGAGCCCCTCGGCCTCCAGAAACCGGATCTTGGAGATGGAGACCTCGGGAAACTCGTCCCGCAGCCTGCCCAGGACCGCGCCGATACTCATCAGCGGGTCGCCGGTGGGGGCGGCGCCGTCTCCGGCACCGCCCATAGGTGTACGCGGCATGGACCTTCCTCAGCGGTGTGTCACACGCCCCGCTGGCTCGCGTAGAAGACCAGCCGGTACTTCCCGATCTGGACCTCGTCACCGTTCGCCAGCAGGACCGAGTCGATCCGCTCACGATTGACGTACGTACCGTTCAGGCTGCCGACGTCCGAGACCGTGAAGTGACCGTCGCCGCCCCTGCGGAACTCCACGTGGCGGCGCGACACGGTCACGTCGTCCAGGAAGATGTCACTCTCCGGATGGCGGCCGGCCGTGGTCAGCTCGCCGTCCAGCAGGAAGCGGCTGCCCGAGTTCGGACCGCGCCGCACCACCAGGAGCGCCGAGCCGAGCGGCAGGGCGTCGACGGCGGCCTGTGCCTCCGGCGTGAGCGAAGGAAGCGACGTCTGGCCCGTCACCTCGGAGTCGTACGCCTCAAGACCCGAGATCGAGATCGTCGAGGTCGTCTCCGAAGCGCGCTCCGGGGGCACCCCGCCCCGCAACGGCGCCCCGCAGTTGGAGCAGAACCGACTGGCCTCGGCATTGCGGTGCCCGCACCTCGTACAAACCGGCAAGCCCGCCATAGAGGGATCCTCCTGCCGCGACGGCCCCCCGGGGGCCGATGATTCCCCGAAACCTATGCGGCCGGGACCGGCAGGGTCAACAGACGACGCGCCGGTGGCCTCGCCACCCACCTGGTCGCGGAAGAGCGGACGTTCGCCGCCCTGCTCCTCGTTCCCACCGCGCGCTGCGCGATGGCGGGAGCGCCCCCCGCCGTCCTCGCGTGCGCTTTTGCCGAACAACTTCCCAAACAACTTCACGGGCGATTCCCCTTGACCGAAACAGACCCGCCCGTGGGGCAGGACGAACCCTGATTGAACACACCTGCCGACCCGGACACTTTGACAACGTCCGTATCCACCGGACAGTTTCCACCACTCACCGCACTCTTCGTGCGCCGACCCCCCGCAACCTCATGCCCCCGTACGACGGCTCGCATGCGCCCCCGCCTCACCGTGATGACGACCGAGCGTAGTCAGGCCGCTTCGCGGGTCGCAAGGCATTCACAATGATCTTCTCAGGCCGTGCCACCGTGGCCGTGGCCTGCTCCTTCTCCAGCGTCTGGACCACCCCGCCCGGAATGTTCAGGGCGGGCTCCAGATCCTGCGGCTTGCCGATGACCTTGAAGACGTACGGCGAGGACACCGCTGTGCCGTCCACCCGTACCTCACCTCCGGCGCCCGAGAAGTACGTATCGGCGACGACACGGACATCGTTGATCTGAATGGCCTCCGCGCCCGCCGCCCGCAGCTCCTGGAGCGCGTCGAGCAGCATGTCCGGCTCGACCGTCCCGCTGATGTCCCTGATCGTCAGCGTGATGCCGGGCCCCTCGGCGGCGACCGTACCGGCCAGGATACCGAGCTGCTGCTCCTTCTCCTTGGTCTGCTTACGGGCCTCCTCGGCCTGGTCCGAGCTGGTCTCCAGCTCGGTGCGCTGGGCGTCCAGACGCTGCTTCTCGTCCTCCAGCCGCTGCGTCCGGTTGTCCAACTCGTCGAGGATCCGCACCAGGTCCTCCTGGCGGGCGCCCCGCAGCGCGCTGTCGTCGTTGGTGGACCTGACCTGGATGGCCAGCCCGAGCCCGAGCCCGAACAGCAGGACGGCGACGATGAGCTGTGCCCGGGTCACCCGGGGCGGCCACAGCCCGGCCGCCAACCGCTGGCGACCGGTGAGCTGTTGGGCCCCGGACGGCCCCGGCGCGTCCCCTGCGGTGCCCTCGGGGTCCGCGCCGGTCCCGGGAGCCGCGTGCGCGGCGCCGGGGGCCTCCTCGGTGCCCTGGGGACGCTCGGGCCGCTCGGGTTCCCGCGGCGTTCCCGAGTCGCCGGGCCGCTCGGGTCGCCGGGGGTTCTGGGAGTTCTGGGAGCCCCGGGGGTTCTCGGGCTCCCGCGGGTTCTCCTCGCCGTTCGTCTCGCTGTTCATCGGCGTCACGCCCGGAACACGTGCCGGCGGATGGCGGCAGCGTTGGAGAAGATCCGGATACCGAAGACGACGACCACACCGGTCGACAACTGCGCGCCCACGCCCAGCTTGTCGCCGAGGAAGACGATCAGCGCGGCGACGACCACGTTCGACAGGAAGGAGACCACGAACACCTTGTCGACGAAGATCCCGTCGAGCATGGCGCGCAGCCCGCCGAAGACAGCGTCCAGAGCGGCGACGACGGCGATCGGGAGATAGGGCTCGACCACGGCCGGCACCTCGGGCCGGACCAACAGCCCGACCACGACTCCCACGACGAGGCCCAGTACGGCGATCACGATGTGCCCTTCTCCATGTCTGCCGCGTCCTGCCCGTCGCCCTTCCCGGCGCCGGCGGTCTTCGGCTCTGCTGTACGTACGATCAGGCTGGGCGCGGCAGGAAGGCGCATGTCCCGCTGATCCGAGATGCTGGTGCGGATGCCGAAGTTCTCCTGCAAGGAGTGCAGATACTGGCCGTCGGCACTGTCCTGGAACGCGGTGCTCAGCTTCTTTCCGTCCCCCACCGCGAGCACCGTGTACGGCGGCACGAGTGGCCTGTTGTCGACCAGTATGGCGTCCCCGGCGGCCCGGATCGCCGACAGCGAGGTCAGCCGCTGGTCGTTGATGGCGATCGCCTCGGCGCCCGACTCCCACAGGCCGTTGACGACCCGTTGCATGTCGCGGTCGCGCACGCGGCCCGTGTCGGAGAAGCCGCTGCTCTCGCGCGGACCGCCGCCGCCACCGGACGAGGCGTCCTTGGCGTCGTCGACGACCAGCTTGACGCCGGGGCCCTGTACGGGGGTCGCCCCGGCCAGCAGGGCCACCAGCTCACCCTGGCCACCGCCCCGGGTCCGCAGCGCGGCACGCTGACGGTCACCGACCTCCTTGCGGAGCTTCTCGACCGTGGCCTCCAGCCCGTCGGCGGTGGAGGTCTCCGAGTTGATCCGGTCGATCAGCTCCTCGCGCTCCTTCGCCACGACCGGGGCCGAGATACGCGCCTGGGCGGCACCGACGGTGACCACGAGGGCGGCGAGCACCAGCCCGGCGGCCAGGCCCAGTTTGGCCTTGAGCGTGCGCGGCAGACCACCGTCCTCCGCGTCCCTGCGGGCCGCCGCCTCCGCGTACCCCTCGTCGAGGCTGTGGTCCATCACACTGTTCAGCAGCGACATCGACGCGTCCGGGCGCGGGGGCGGAGAAGTGGCGCTCCGGATGGGGGGCTGCTGCGACATGCCGCACATCGTCGCACGTCGCGACCGCTACCGCCGAATGGCCCCACCGACGCGGGGGGGGGGGGGGGCGGCTCGCCCTGCCGGCCCCCGACGCGGGCGGCCCCCCTGCGTCCCGGTCCCCCCCCAAAAAGACGTGGGTGTACCCAACGAC
>NZ_JBHZDA010000125.1:0-3541 GCF_042755665.1 Streptomyces sp. NPDC059142 | reverse complement strand
TGGGGCGCGGGGGGGGGGGGGGTGGTCTCACCCCCCCAAATCGGAGCTCTCCCCCCCCCCACCCCGCGCCTTGCCCCCCCCGGCCGCGGGGCGGGCAGCCCCGGCCCCCCCCCCCCCCCGCTGCCGGGACGCCGCCGAAGCGTCCCGGACCGCCCCTAATGACCTGCGCTGTCCACCACGGACGACCACTCGTCGAGCAGCGCCTGGGCCGACGCGTCGTCAGGCCCTTCCGCCCACAGATGAGTGACGGCCTCGGACGGGTCGGGCAGCACCATCACCCAGCGTCCATCGGTCTCCACCACCCGCACCCCGTCGGTGGTGTCCACCTGCCGCTCACCGGCCGCCTCCACGACACTGCGCATCACCAGGCCCTTGACGGCCCACGGTGTCGCCAGATCCCGGCGCAGGACATGGGCGCGCGGGATACGGGCGTCGATCTGGCTCAGGGTGAGCTGGGTACGGGCCACCAGACCGATGAGCCGTACGAACGCCGCCGTACCGTCGAGGAGGCTGCTGAACTCCGGCACGATGAACGCGCCACGCCCGTCCCCGCCGAAGATCGTGGTGTCCTCACGGCCCACCCGGGTCAGGTCGTCGGGCGAGGTCGTCGTCCATTCCACCTGTGTGCCGTGGTACGCGGCGACCTGTTCGGCGATCCGCGTGGTGGTCACGGGGAGGGCGACGCGCCCGCTGCGCCGCTCCGCGGCGACCAGGTCGAGCATGACCAGCAGGGCACGGTCGTCCTCGATGATCCGGCCGCGCTCGTCCACCAGGGACAGCCGCTCGCCGACGGGGTCGAACCGTACACCGAACGCCGCCCGCGCCGAGGCCACGATCTCGCCGAGCCTGACCAGCCCGGAGCGCCGCGATTCGGCCGTTTCGGTGGGCCGGGACTCGTCGAGCCCCGGGTTGATCGTCAGGGCGTCGACACCGAGCCTGCCGAGCAGGCTGGGCAGGACGAGCCCGGCGCTGCCGTTGGAGGCGTCGACGACGACCTTGAGCCCGGCCTCGGAGATCCCGGTGGTGTCGACGTTGCGGAGCAGGGAGCCGGTGTACGAGTCGAAGACGCTCGCGGGGAAGTGGAGATCCCCGATCTCACCGGGGAACGCGCGGCGGTACTCCTGACGGGCGTACACCCGGTCCAGCTTCCGCTGGCCCGCCTGGGAGAGGTCGGCGCCCCGCGCGTCGAAGAACATGATGTCGACGGAGTCGGGCACTCCGGGCGACGTCCGGATCATGATGCCGCCGGCGCTGCCCCGGCCGGTCTGCTGCCGGGCGACCGGCAGCGGTACGTTCTCCAGGTCCCGTACGTCGATGGCGCTGGACTGGAGCGAGGAGATCACGGCTCGTTTGAGGGCACGGGCACCACGCGAGTGGTCACGTGCCGTAGTGACCGTGGAGCCCTTCTTCAGCGTGGTGGCGTACGCGCCGGCCAGCCGGACCGCCACTTCTGGCGTGATCTCGACGTTCAGGATGCCCGAAACACCGCGGGCGCCGAAGAGGTTCGCCTGGCCGCGGGACTCCCAGATGACCGAGGTGTTGACGAAGGCGCCGGCCTCGATGGTCTTGAACGGGTAGACCCGCACATTGCCCTGGATGATCGATTCTTCGCCGACCAGGCACTCGTCGCCGATGACCGCGCCGTCCTCGACGCGGGCGGCCCGCATGACGTCGGTGTTCTTGCCGATCACACAGCCGCGCAGATTGCTGTGCTGGCCGATGTACACGTTGTCGTGGACGACGGCCTTGTGAAGGAACGCCCCGGTCTTGACCACCACGTTGGAACCGATGACGGTGTGCTCACGCAGCTCGACATCGGCTTCGACCTTGGCGTAGTCCCCGATGTACAGCGGACCGCGCAGCACGGCGTCGGGGTGGACCTCGGCGCCTTCCGCGACCCAGACGCCGGGGGAGATCTCGAAGCCGTCGATGTCGACGTCGACCTTGCCTTCGAGCACGTCGGCCTGGGCCTTGACGTAGCTCTCGTGCGTGCCGACGTCCTCCCAGTAGCCCTCGGCGATGTAGCCGTAGATCGGCTTGCCGTCCTTCATGAGCTGAGGGAAGACGTCGCCGGACCAGTCCACCGACACATCGGCCTCGACGTAGTCGAAGACCTCGGGCTCCATTACGTAGATGCCCGTGTTCACGGTGTCGGAGAAGACCTGTCCCCAGGTGGGCTTCTCCAAGAAGCGCTCGACCTTTCCTTCCTCGTCCACGATCGTGATTCCGAATTCCAGCGGATTCGGGACCCGGGTCAGGCACACCGTCACCAGTGCGCCCTTCTCCTTGTGGAAGGAGATGAGGTCGGTCAGATCGAAGTCCGTGAGAGCGTCACCGGAAATGACGAGAAAGGCATCGTCCTTCAATGCCTCCTCGGCGTTCTTCACGCTCCCCGCGGTGCCGAGCGGCTTCTCCTCGTTCGCATAGCTGAGCTCCATGCCCAGCTCTTCACCGTCGCCGAAGTAGTTCTTGACGAGGGAGGCGAGGAATTGCACGGTGACAACGGTCTCGCTGAGCCCATGGCGCTTGAGCAACCGCAGCACATGCTCCATGATCGGCCGGTTCACGACCGGCAGGAGCGGCTTGGGCATGCTTGAGGTCATGGGACGAAGTCGAGTGCCTTCGCCACCTGCCATCACGACGGCCTTCATGTCGGAAGCGTCCTCCTTGAAGAGACGGTCTCGCCGACTTCACCCGTCAGGAACGAGGCCGCATGGCGTCAGGCGTGAGCCGGCGACATTGCACGGCACCACTCGACGAGCTCAATCGGCCACGTTGTCCGCCTTGACGAGCCGGCGGACCTGGACCACATACAGGACTCCTGCCCACCAATACAGCGTTGTACCCCATCCTGCGAACGCCCATCCGAAAACTTCGGCGAGTGACGCAAGCCATCCACTTCCGTCACTGAGGAGCAGGAGCGGGAAGGCATACATCAAGTTGAAGGTAGCCGCCTTCCCGAGGAAGTTCACCTGGGGAGGCGGGTAACCGTGCCTGCGGAGGATCCCCACCATCACCAGAAGCATCAGCTCACGGGCCAAAAGGGCGGCGGTGAGCCACAGCGGCAGAATCTCGCGCCAGGTGAGGCCAACCAGGGTGGAAAGGATGTACAGCCGGTCCGCGGCGGGGTCGAGAAGCCGCCCGAGGCTGCTGATCTGGTTCCAGCGGCGGGCGAGCTTCCCGTCGAGGTAGTCGCTGACACCGCTCAGCATCAGCACCAGCAGGGCCCAGCCGTCGCTGTTGGGCCCGCCGAACTCGGGACGGAGGATCAGCCACAGGAAGAGCGGTACGCCGACGAGGCGAGCCATGCTGAGGATGTTGGGGATGGTGAGCACCCGGTCCGTCTGGACGCGGGTCTCCTGGACCTCCACCCGGGGGCCTCCTGTGGGGAACGAGCCAACGATGCCTCCTGACCTTACCCTCAGCACCGGCCGGCGCCTGCAAGGGGGCCCGGAACGCAGAAATGCCCCGCACCAGAAGGTGCGGGGCATTCCCACAATAATTGTTCGGCGGCGTCCTACTCTCCCACAGGGTCCCCCCT
>NZ_JBHZDA010000124.1:11761-17909 GCF_042755665.1 Streptomyces sp. NPDC059142 | reverse complement strand
TCTTCGGGTTCGCCGGCGCTGCGTCTTGCTGCACTTCCGGTGTCCGAGCGGCATCGTGAGGTGTTGCATCTGGTGCGTTCGCAGGTGGCCGCGGTCCTCGGGCACGGTTCGGCCGAGGCGATCGGTGCTGAACGGGCGTTCCAGGAGCTGGGGTTCGACTCGCTGGCCGCGACGGAGCTTCGTAACCACCTCAACACGCTCACCGGGCTGCGGCTCCCCGCGACCCTGGTCTTCGACCACCCCAACGCCCTCGCCGTCACCGAGGCCATCGAGGAGGAACTCGCCGCGGCCCACCCGGCCGCCGGAGCCGACGGCACCGGTGACGGCGCCGAGGACGGCGTCCGCCGGGCCCTGTCCTCCATCCCGGCCCGGCGCCTGCGGGACGCCGGCCTGATGGACACCCTGCTGGACCTCGCCGGGGACAGCGGCGGCCTCCCCGCCACCGACCGGGACGCCCTCCTGGCCTCCCTCGACGAGGAGGACGCCGCCGATCTCACCGGCACGGACGAGGACGGATCCGGTACGGACGCGCTCCGCGCCGCCCACGCCGAGACCGCCCGCCTGCGCCGCGACAACCGCAGGCTCACCGCGGCCCAGCACGAGCCCATCGCCATCGTCGGCATGGCCTGCCGCTACCCGGGCGGCATCGACTCGCCCGAGGACCTGTGGCGGCTCGTCACCTCCGGCGAGGACGCGATCGTGCCGTTCCCGCAGGACCGCGGCTGGGACCTGTCGATCCTGCGCGACCCCGAGTCGAACCACCCCGACGGCCTGTACGCCAGGGAGGGCGGCTTCCTCGACGGGGCGGCCGACTTCGACGCCGGGTTCTTCGGGATCTCGCCCCGTGAAGCCCTCGGCATGGACCCGCAGCAGCGCCTCGCGCTGGAGATGTCCTGGGAAGCCCTGGAGCGGGCCGGGATCGACCCGCACACCCTGAAGGGCAGCAGGACCGGTGTCTTCGCCGGTGTGATGTACCACGACTACCCCGGCAGCGACGGCAACGGCAGCGTCGTCACCGGCCGCGTCGCCTACAAGCTCGGGCTCGAAGGCCCCGCCGTCTCCGTCGACACGGCCTGCTCCTCCTCCCTCGTCGCCCTGCACCTCGCGGTGCAGGCGCTGCGGCAGGGCGAGTGCTCACTGGCCGTCACCGGCGGTGTCACCGTACTGTCGACGCCCGCGGTGTTCGCCGAGTTCGGGCGGCAGGGCGGTCTCGCCCCCGACGGGCGCTGCAAGTCGTTCGCCTCGGCGGCCGACGGCACCGGCTTCTCCGAAGGCGCCGGCTTCCTCGTCGTGGAACGGCTCTCCGACGCCGTACGCAACGGACACGAGGTGCTGGCCGTGGTCCGCGGCTCCGCCGTCAACCAGGACGGTGCGAGCAACGGGCTCACCGCGCCCAACGGGCCCTCCCAGCGCCGGGTCATCCGGCAGGCACTCGCCAACGCCCGGCTCGCGGCCGACCAGGTCGACGCGGTCGAGGCGCACGGCACCGGCACCACCCTGGGCGACCCGATCGAGGCGCAGGCGCTGCTGGCCACGTACGGTCAGGACCGGGCGGAGGACCGGCCGCTGCTGCTCGGCTCGATCAAGTCGAACATCGGGCACACGCAGGCCGCCGCCGGAGTCGCCGGTGTCATCAAGATGGTCCTGGCGCTGCGCAACGAAATGCTGCCCGCCACCCTCAACGTGGACGAGCCCAGCGACCAGGTCGACTGGACCACCGGTTCGGTGGAACTGCTCACCGAGGCCCGTGCGTGGACCGGTGCCGAGCGTCCGCGCCGGGCGGGGATCTCCTCCTTCGGCATCAGCGGCACCAACGCGCACATCATCGTCGAGCAGGCGCCCGCCACCGGCCGTCCGGCCGCGGAGCCCGACCGTCCCGGCCCCGACGCCCCCGCCGTCGACCCCGAAGGTCAGGCCCAGGTCCCGGCCCCGTTCGTCCCCTGGCTGCTCTCCGCCCGTGACCCGGGCGCCCTGCGCGCCCAGGCCGAGCGGCTGCACCGGTGGCTGGCGGCCGACAGCGCGGCGCGTCCCCTCGACGTCGCCTACTCCCTGGCCACCGGGCGGGCCCGCTTCGAACACCGGGTGGCCGTCACCGGCTCCAGCCGCGACGGCCTGCTGGCCGCGCTCGGAGCCGTGGCCCGCGGCGAGGAGCCCACGACCGGGGCCGGCGAGGGACTGCTCGCGCTGCTCTTCCCCGGACAGGGCTCCCAGCGTCTCGGCATGGGCCGCGACCTGTACGACCGGTTCCCGGTGTTCGCCGAGGCGTTCGACGCGGTCTGCGCCGGACTCGACGCGCACCTGGAGCGCCCGCTGCGCGAGGTGGTGTGGGGCGACGACCGGGCCGCCCTCGACAACACCGCCTACGCCCAGGCCGCGCTCTTCGCGCTCGGCGTCGCCCTGCACCGTCTGACCGCGTCCTGGGGCGTCACCCCGGACCTCGTGGCCGGGCACTCCATCGGTGAGATCACCGCCGCGCACGTCGCCGGGGTGTTCTCCCTCGCGGACGCCTGCGCCCTGGTCGCCGCACGCGGCCGGCTCATGGCGGCCCTGCCGGAGGGCGGCGCCATGGCCGCGATCGAGGCCACCGAGGACGAGGTGCTGCCGTACCTCACCGACGGGGTCTCCGTCGCCGCCGTCAACGGGCCGACGTCCCTCGTGGTGTCCGGGACCGCCGAGGACGTCGAGAAGATCAGCGCGATCCTGCGGGAACAGGGCCGGCGCACGACCGCGCTCCGCGTGTCGCACGCCTTCCACTCCCCGCTCATGGAACCGATGCTGGAGGAGTTCCGCGCGGTCGTCGCGGGGCTCTCCCCGCAGCCGCCCGTCCTCCCGGTCGTCTCCAACCTGACCGGTGCCACGGCGAGCGCCGAGGAACTTCGCTCCGCCGACTACTGGGTACGCCATGTCCGCGAGGCGGTCCGCTTCGCCGACGGCGTCACCACCCTGTACGCGGCCGGCGCGACCCGGTTCCTCGAACTCGGCCCGGACGGCGTCGCCTCCGCCATGGCCCGCGACTCGCTCCCCGAGGAGGCCGTCACGGTCGCCGCGCAGCGCCGCGGCGGGCCCGGCGACGAGGCGCTGGTGGACGCGCTGGCCCGGCTGCACGGACACGGCGTCGACGTCGACTGGGCCGCGTTCTTCGCGGGCCGCGGCGCCCGCACGACCGAACTGCCCACCTACGCCTTCCAGCGGCGCCGCTTCTGGCCCGAGGGAACGATGACGATGGGCGCCGGCGCGGAGGCCGCCGGGCTCGGGTCCGCCGATCACCCGCTGCTCGGCGGCGCGGTGGAAGTCGCCGGCACCGAAGGACACCTCTTCACCGGACGGCTCTCCCGGGGCAGCCACGGCTGGATCGCCGACCACCGGGTCATGGGCGCCGTCCTCGTCCCCGGCACCGCGCTGCTGGAACTCGCCGTACACGCCGGGAACGTCCTCGGCTGCGACCGGGTGGAGGAACTCACCCTCGCCGCGCCGCTGGTCCTGCCCGAGCGCGGCACCGTCCAGATCCAGGTCGGCGTCGGAGCCCCCGACGAGACCGGCCGGCGCACCGTCGGCGTCCACTCCCGGCCCGCGGACGACGCCGGAGCGCCCTGGACCTCGCACGCCGACGGCACCCTGGCGACCGTCCCCGCGGACGCCCCCGCCACCGTCTTCGACAGCGCGGTGTGGCCGCCCGAGCAGGCCGAACCGCTGGACATCGGCGGACTGTACGAGCGCTTCGAGGACGCCGGGTTCGTGTACGGGCCGGTCTTCCAGGGCCTGCGGGCCGCGTGGAGCCGGGACGGTGAGGTCTTCGCCGAAGCCGCCCTGCCCGACGGTACCGACGGCACCGCGTTCACCCTGCACCCCGCGCTGTTCGACGCCGGACTCCACGCCACCGCCCTGGCCGGGACCAACGGCGACGGGGGCGACGGCGAAGGGGCGGGCGGCAGCGTCCCGTTCTCCTGGAACGGGGTGTCCGTGCACGCGGTGGGCGCCTCCACGGTCCGGCTGCGGCTCTCCCGCGCCGACGACGGCACGCTCGCCATCGCCGTCGCCGACACCGCCGGCACCCTGGTCGCCGAGGTGGGCTCCCTGGTGACCCGCCCGATCTCCGCCGAACAGCTCGGCGGCGCCACAGCCGCGGGCCGCGACTCCCTGTTCACCCTCGACTGGGTGGCGGCCGGGGACGGCTCGGCACCGTCCGGCGGTACGACGGGACCGGTCACCGTGGTCGGCCCCGACGCGGCGCTGCTCGCCGGTGTCGACGCCCGTACGGTCGCCACGCCGGCGGACCTCGGCGACGAGGTGCCGCCCGTGGTGCTGCTGCCGGTCACCACCGACGGCGAGGGGGCGACGGCCGCGCACGCGGTGGCCTCCCGTGTCCTCGGGACGGTCCGCGACTGGCTCGGCGACGAACGGTTCGCCGGTGCCCGCCTGACGGTCGTCACCCGTGGCGCGACCGACGGCGCCTCCCCGGCGTCCGCCGCCGTGTGGGGCCTGATGCGCGCCGCCCAGGCGGAGCACCCCGACCGGTTCGGGCTCCTCGACCTGGAGCCCGGCACCGAGGTGCCCGCGATCCTGGACGCCGCCCTGGCCTCCGCCGAACCGCAGCTCGCGGTGCGCGGGGGACGGCTGCTCGCGCCCCGGCTGGTCCGGGCGGAGGCCCCCGCCGGGGACGTACCCGCCGAGGACGCGCCCGCGGTCTGGGACCCGCGGGGCACCGTCCTGGTCACCGGTGGCACCGGCGGCCTCGGTGCCGCCGTCGCCCGCCACCTGGTCGACGAGCACGGCGTCCGCAGCCTGCTCCTGGTCAGCCGGCGCGGACCGGCCGCCGAGGGCGCCGGTGAACTCGCCGCCGCCCTGGAGGAGTCGGGCGCCCGGGTCACCGTCGCCGCCTGCGACGTCGGCGACCGGACGGCCCTCGACGCGCTGCTCGCGGACATCCCCGCCGACCGGCCGCTGCGCGCCGTGATCCACGCGGCGGGCGTCCTGGACGACGGAGTCGTCGACTCCCTCACCCCGGAACGGCTGGCGCGCGTCCTGCGGCCCAAGGCGGACGCCGCCTGGCATCTGCACGAGGCGACCGCCGGACTCGGACTCGACGCGTTCGTGCTGTTCTCCTCCGTGGCCGGCACGCTCGGCAGCGCGGGACAGGCCAACTACGCGGCGGGCAACGCCTTCCTCGACGCCCTCGCCCAGCACCGCCGGGAGCGCGGGCTGTCCGCGGTGTCGCTCGCCTGGGGTCCCTGGACCCGCGGCAGCGGCATGACCGGGGAGCTGAGCGAGGCGGACATCGCCCGGATGGGCCGGGCGGGCATGCCCCCGATGACCCCCGAACAGGGCCTCGCCCTCTTCGACTCGGTCACCGGCACCGCCCAGTACGGTCCGGCTCTGCTGCCGGTACGGCTCGACCTCGGCGCGCTGCGCTCGCTGGGCGAAGTACCGCCGCTGTTCCGGTCGCTGATCCGGGTCCCGGCCCGGCGGACCGCCTCCGCCGGGGGCGCCGCGGCGGTCGCCGACCTCACCGCGCGCCTCGCCGGGCTCACCCCCGCCGAGGGCGCCGAGGTCCTGCTGGACCTGGTACGTGGCCAGATCGCGACCGTGCTGGGCCATGCGGAACTGGCCGACGTCGAACCGACCCGTGCCTTCCAGGACCTCGGGTTCGACTCGCTGACCTCGGTGGAACTGCGCAACCGGCTCGGCGCCCTCATCGGCGTACGGCTGCCGGCCACCCTGCTGTTCGACTACCCGACCCCCAGCGAACTCGTCGCCCACCTGTACGCCAAGGTGGCCCCGGCGCCGACCGAGGGTCCTGAGGCGGTCCTGAGCGAACTGGACCGGCTGGAGAAGGCGTTCTCCGGCGTCGAGGTCGGAGCCGAACTCTTCGACCAGGTGGCGGGACGGCTGGAGGTCCTGCGCAGCAAGTGGCAGTCCCTGCGCGCCGAGTCCCTCGCCGGATCCGGGGAGACCCCGGGGGAGGAGGAGTCCTTCGACTTCGACTCCGCTTCCGACGAGGACATGTTCGACATGCTCGACAACGAACTGGGCCGCGACTGACGGCCGCCCGCCGACAGCAGACCCCGGGGGGGGGGGGGGGGGGCGCCCCGGCCCCGCCCCAGTTGACGCCACGCGGCGACCCCGCGGCGGGGGGGTGAACCAGGGGCCC
>NZ_JBHZDA010000124.1:0-11751 GCF_042755665.1 Streptomyces sp. NPDC059142 | reverse complement strand
CTCGCACACCACCCCGCGCGGGGGCCCCGCCCCCGGGCCCCCCCCGCCCACCCCCCCCGGGGGCGCGCGCCCCCCCCCCCCGCCCCCCCCGGCCTGTTCCTCCGCCTCGGGCCGCCCGGCGGAAGGTGTTCTCCAGCGGGACGCCGGAGGCGTGCGGGCGCCGAGGCGGGCCGACGACACGGCCCGGGGCGGGAACGCCCCCTTCCTCCAGACCCGCAGGGCGGGCCGGCGGCACCGCTTCGCGGACGCGCCCGGGGGCTCCCGCGCTGCCGCTGCCCGATCCCCCGTCCGCCCGCGCCCGCCTTCAAACGTACGGAATCGGACAGTCCTCTCACCGAGGCCGCCCCTGGCCGGATCTGTATGCCCGCGCTGCCTGTTAGGGCGCGCCGGGTGTCCGCCGGCGGGCCGCCTCCGGAGGGGCCGGGGAACCGGAAGGGGCCCCACGGCCCAGCGCGGGGGAGCACCGGGGACAGGGGGCCGGGGGACCGTTCAAGACCCCAGGACTCCGGGCACGCGAGAGGCCCGTGGACGCTGTGGGTGGGCGTCCACGGGCCTCGTTCCCCGCGCGCACGGGGGGATGGGTTCGCGCGGGGGTCAGAGGGGCCGGCGGAAGCCGCGCAGAGCGGCGGCCATGCCGACCACGGCGATCACGGTGCAGATCGCCAGCGAGGGAATCGCGTGGTCCAGGCCGGGCACGTCCAGCGCGAGTGCGCGGGTCGCGTCGATGGCGTACGTCAGCGGGTTGAGGTTCGCGACCACCTGGAGCCAGCCGGGCAGGTCCGCGACCGGCACATAGGCGCTGGACGCGAACATCAGCGGGAAGATCACGATCAGGGCGAGGTTCTGGAGCGGCTCGGCCCGCCGCAGCCAGGCACCCGCCGCGATGAACGCCCAGCCCAGCGAGAAGCTGATGAACAGCGTCAGTCCGGCGGAAAGGGCGAGTTCGGCCAGACCGCCGTTGGGCGAGTACCCCAGGGTCGTCATCGCGAGAACCATGATCACCAGAACCTGTACGGCGCTGCGCACCAGGCCGACCAGGCTGCGCGCCGCCAGCAGCGCCCCCGGATGCACCGGGAGCGAGCGCAGCCGGGCGACCATGCCGTTCTTCTGGTCCTCGACCAGACCCACACCGGACTGCATCGCCGACTGCGCGGCGTTGTCGACCAGGATGGCGGGCAGGACGTAGTCGAGATAGGTGACACCGTTCGGGAAGTGCGGCGGCATGCCCATCTTGCTGAACACCTGCGTCAGCACGAAGAGGATGACCACCGGCTGGATCAGGCCGAACAGCACGATGCCCGGGTCGGTGACCATCGCGCGCAACGACCGCCCGGTCAGCACCCGGATCTGGGTGAGGAGCGAACTCCCGCCGAACACGGGTGCGTCGGCCGTCGCGACCCGGGAGGCCGGGGCCGGACTCGGGGCCGGGGTGAGCTGGGTGGTCATCGGGTCCTCCACGAGGGACGTCGGCCGGCGGTTCCGTCCGCCGGGATGGCGCGGGGCTCGCCGGTCACGGCGCGCCGCTCCGTGCCGGAGCCGGGGCGCCCGGGGGCCGGGGCGCTCACGCGGGTGTCCGCGCCGCGGACCGGTCGGCGAGCGCCAGATACACGTCGTCGAGGGAGGGTTCGCCGAAGGCCAGCTCGGTGGCCTCGACGCCCACCTGGTCCAGCGTCCTGATGACGTCGGCGATCTCCCGGGTGGCGTCGATCGGGACGACGACCGTCCGGGTCTCGTCCTCGCCGTTGACCGGGGCGAAGCCGGCGGCGCGCAGGGCGGCGCCCGCCGTGGCCCGGTCCTCGCCGCCCTCCAGCGTCAGGGTGACCGTGCGGCGGCCGATGGTCGCCTTCAGTTCGGGGGCGGTCCCCGCGGCCACGACACGGCCCTCGGAGAGGAGCGTGATGGAGTCGGCGAGACGGTCGGCCTCCTCCAGGTACTGCGTGGTGAGAAGGACCGTGGTGCCCTGGCGGACCAGCCCTTCGACGATCTCCCACAGGTTCAGCCGGCTCGTCGGGTCGAGGCCGGTGGTCGGCTCGTCGAGGAAGAGCACCTCCGGGGCGCCGACCAGCGACACCGCGAGGTCCAGCCGGCGCCGCAGTCCGCCCGAGTAGCCGCTCGCGCGCCGGTCGCCGACCTCGGTCAGGCGGAACAGCTCCAGCAGCTCGTCGGCGCGCGCCTGCGCGGCCCGGCGCCCCGCGCCGAGCAGCCGGGCGATGAGCACGATGTTGTCGCGCCCGCTGAGCTGGCCGTCCACCGAGGCGAACTGGCCGGTGAGACCGATCCGGCGGCGGATCTCGACGGGCTTGTCGGCCACGTCGTAACCGGCCACCCGGGCCCGCCCCGAGGTCAGGGGCAGGGCCGTGGTGAGAATGTTGACCAGGGTGGTCTTCCCGGCGCCGTTGTGGCCGAGGAGGCCGAGGACGGTGCCGCGCGGCACCGCGACGCTCACCGAGTCCAGGGCGTGGACCGCGCCGAACGACTTGGTGACGCAGTCCGCCTCGATCATCAGGTCTCCGGAACCGGAGCCCGGCGCCGGTCCCGGCCGGGTGACAGGGGGCGTGACGAGCCCGCTCATGCGATGTACTCCCGCTCGTGGGTCTGCGGACGGTCGACGACCGGCCGGATGGGCGCCCGGGGCCCGGGGACCGGACCGCCGGGAGTGAGGGGGCCCGTCCGGCGGGGACCGGCGGGCAGGGTCATGTGGCGCGGCCGTCCCCGAGGCCGAACCGCTCGCGGCGCGGTGGCCGGACGGGGACGGTCATGCGGCGCCGCCGTCCATGAGGCGGAACAGGTCCTCGTCGGACGCGGACGCCACGTCCAGCGGGCCCGTCGCCGGCTCCGCCGTGCCGCCCCGGTACGGGGCCCAGCGGCCGGCCAGGGCCCGCAGCCGGGCCCCGGCGTCCGAGCCGAGCGCCGCGCCCGAGACGAGCAGCGCCTCCAGCTCGTCCAGTACGGACGCGGGGTCCCGGCGCGGCCGTGCCCCGCCGTCCCGGAGCGCGTCGCACACCAGACGGGCCACGGCGGCCGGTGACGGATGGTCGAAGACCAGGGTCGGAGGGAGCCGGACCCCGGTGACGGAGGTCAGGCGGTTGCGGAGTTCCACGGCGGTCACGGAGGTGACACCGAGTTCCGTGAACGCCAGGTCGGCCCCGGCGTCCGCCGCGAGGTCCCCGCCCACCACGGCCGCGAGTTCGGCCCGTACCAGCTCCGTGACCAGCGTCTCGGCCTCGGCGTCGGAGAGCCCGGCCAGCCGTTCCGCCAGCTCCGGGCCGGCCGGCCGCGCACCGGGCAGGGGCAGGCCGGCGGAGACGGCCGCGGCGGGCACCGACGCCAGCCAGTACGCCTCGTGCTGGAACGCGTACGTGGGCAGCGCCACCGTACGGGCCTCCGGCAGGACGGCCCGCCAGTCCACCGGCAGACCGAGCGCGTGCAGGCGTACGGCGGCGGCCAGCGCCGCGCCCGCCTCGTCGGCGCCGCCGCGCAGCACCGGCTGGACGGCGGGGCCGGTTCCGGGATCGCGCTCGCCCAGGCACTCCTCGACCATCGGCGTGAGCGCGGCCTCCGGGCCCAGTTCGACGTAGACGGCGGTCGGTTCGGCGGCCAGATGGCCGACGGCGTCCGCGAACCTGACGGTGTCCCGGACGTGCCGTACCCAGTGCTCCGGGTCGGCGGCCTCCTCGGCGGTGAGCGGGCGTCCGGTCACCCCGGAGACCACCGGAAGCAGCGGCGGCGCGAAGGCCAGCCCGGCGACGGTCGCACGGAACTCGGCGAGCATCGGCTCCATCAGCGGCGAGTGGAAGGCGTGACTGACCACCAGACGGCGGGTCTTGTGGCCGTCCGCGGAGAGTTCGGCGGCGAGCGCGGTCACGGCGTCCTCCGTACCGGACAGCACCACGGAGTGCGGGCCGTTCACGGCGGCGAGGGCGATCTCCCCCTCGCGGCCGGCCAGCCGGGGCAGGATCCGGTCCTCGGAGCAGCGCACCGCGACCATGGCGCCACCGGCCGGCAGCGCCTCCATCAGCCTTCCGCGCGCCGCGACCAGGGCGCACGCGTCGGGCAGGGAGAGCACCCCCGCCACCTGCGCGGCGGCGATCTCGCCCACCGAGTGGCCGACCAGCCGCGCGGGCAGGACGCCCCAGGACTCCAGGAGCCGGCAGAGCGCCACCTCGAAGGCGAACAGCGCGGGCTGGGCGTAGCCGGTGCGGTCGAGCAGGGCGGCCTCCTCGCTGTCCTCCGCCGCCCACATGACCTCCGTCAGCGGCCGGCCGAGGAGCGGGTCGAGGACCGCGCACACCTCGCGCAGCGCGGCGTCGAAGACCGGGAAGGCGGCGGCGAGGCCTCGGCCCATGCCGGGCCGCTGACTGCCCTGGCCGGTGAGGACGAACGCGGTACCGGAAGCCGCGCCCGCCGGGACGCGCCCGGCGCTCCCGGGCGCCTCGCCCCGCGCGAACGCCTCGGCGGCGGCGCGGAGCGCTTCCCGGTCGCGGCCGGTCAGCACGGCCGTGTACGGGTGCACCGTACGCGTGGTGAGGAGGGAGTGGGCGATGTCCCGCGCGGAGGCCTCCGGGTGCGCGGCGGCGTATCCGGCCAGCCGCCCGGCCTGCCCGCGCAGGGCGTTCGCGTCCTTCGCCGACACCAGCCACGGCGGGAGCGACCCGGTGGGGGGCTCCGGCGCGGCGGGTTCCTCGTACGGGACGGCCGGGGCCTCCTCCAGGACCAGATGCGCGTTGGTGCCGCTGATGCCGAACGAGGAGATCCCGGCGCGGCGGGGCCGGCCGTCCTCGCGGGGCCAGGGCCGGGCCTCGGACAGCAGCCGTACGGTGTCCGCGCTCCAGTCGACCTGGGTGGTGGGCGTCTGCGCGTGCAGGGTGCGCGGAAGGTGTTCGTGGACCAGCGCCAGCACCATCTTCATCACGGCGGCGGCGCCGGCGGCGGCCTGGGTGTGGCCCAGGTTCGACTTGACGGAGCCCAGCCACAGCGGCCGTCCGTCCGGCCGCTCCCGCCCGTAGGTGGCCAGCAGCGCCTCCGCCTCGATCGGGTCGCCGAGCGCGGTGCCGGTGCCGTGCGCCTCGACCGCGTCCACCTCGTCGGGCCGTACCCCGGCATCGGCCAGGGCCTGCCGGACGACCCGGCGCTGGGCCGGACCGTGCGGTGCGGTGAGGCCGTTGGAGGCGCCGTCCTGGTTGACGGCGGAGCCGCGGATCACGGCCAGGACGGGATGGCCGTTGCGGCGCGCGTCGGACAGCCGCTCCAGCAGCAGCAGTCCGGCGCCCTCCGACCAGGCGGCCCCGTCGGCGCCGTCGCCGAAGGACTTGCAGCGGCCGTCGGGGGAGAGCCCCCGCAGCCGGGAGAAGCCGACGAACGCGGCGGGGGTGGACATCACGGCGACCCCGCCGGCCAGCGCCAGGTCCGACTCCCCGGAGCGCAGCGAGCGGCACGCCAGATGCAGCGCGACCAGGGAGGAGGAGCAGGCGGTGTCGACGGTGAGCGCGGGACCGTTCAGCCCGAGGGTGTACGCGATCCGGCCGGACAGGGCGCCGCCCGCGGTGCCCACCGGCAGCAGCCCCTCCAGTTCGCCGGTCGGATCGGCCGCGCCGGCCGCGTAGTCGTGGTACATCGCGCCGGTGAACACGCCGGTACGGCTGCCCCGCAGGGACACCGGGTCGAGCCGGGCGCGCTCGACGGCCTCCCAGGCGGTCTCCAGGAGCAGTCGCTGCTGCGGGTCGGTGGCGAGGGCCTCGCGCGCCGACATCCCGAAGAACCCGGCGTCGAAGTGCGCGGCGTCGCGCAGGAATCCGCCCTCACGGGCCACCGAGGTGCCGGGGGCGTCGGGGTGTTCCGGGTCGTCGGCGAAGAGGGCGTCCAGGTCCCAGCCCCGGTCGGCGGGGAAGGCGGACACGGCGTCGGTGCCCTCGCTCAGCAGCTCCCACAGGGCCTCGGGGGAGGCGGCGCCGCCGGGCAGCCGGCAGGCCATGGAGACGATGGCGACGGGTTCGCCGTCCCAGGCCGCAGCGGGGGCCGCCTCCGCGTCCTGGGACGGGTTCAGCCCCGCGAGCTCGCGGGCCAGGGCGGCCGGGGTGGGGAAGTCGAAGGCGAGCCCCGCGGGCAGCGGCAGCCCGGTGGCCTCGGCGAGCGCGTTGCGCAGCCGCACCGAGGCGACCGAGTCCAGCCCATGGGCGCGGAAGGTGACGTCGGGTCCGATCGGCGTGGACGCGCCGTCCTTGCCGGGCACGCCGGCCAGGACGTCGGCGACGGCCGCGACCACCAGGGCGAGCGCCTCGCGCGGATCGGGGCGCGCCGCGCCGGCCGGGACCGGGGCGGGGTGGGCGGCGGCCTCGGCGAGGTGCTGCTCCAGCGCCCTCCGGTTGATCTTCCCGGCGGGGGTGCGGGGCAGCGCCGGCAGCACCACCACCTCCAGCGGGATCTTGTACTCGGCGGTGCCCAGGCCGCGCAGGAACGCCGTGGCCTCGTCGAGGGAGACGGCGCCGCCCGGACGGCCCTCGGGCTCCGCCGGGCCGCCGCCGGCGGGGCGCCCGGTGACGACCAGGACCGGGTACTCGCCGAGCCGGGGGTCCGGCTTGGCGACGACGGCGAGCGGGCCGACGTCCGGCAGCTCCGCCAGCAGGGTCTGGATCTCCACCGCGTTGAACTTGCGGCCGCCGACGTTGATCAGCTCCGCCGAGCGGCCGTGGAAGGAGATCAGCCCGTCCGTGCCGATCGAGGCGAGGTCCCCGGTCCGCAGCCAGCCGTCCTCCGTCACCACCGCTCCGGTCAGCTCCGGCTCCCCGTAGTAGCCGCGGAACATGCTGGGGCCGCGGTACTGGAGTTCGCCCGGCTCGCCGGGCGGGCACGGCAGGCCGTCCTCGCCGAGGACCCGCATCTCGGAACCCTGGATGGGCCGGCCGACGCTGTGGGAGGCCACCTCCGGGGGGTCCCCGGCGAGACTGCTGGTGCCGTTGCCGGCCTCCGACATGCCCCACACCACGATCAGCGTGGTGTCCAGGGTCTCCCGTACGTCGCGCACCAGCGCGGGCGGCAGTGCTGCGCCCGCCGTGAGGATCCTGGCGGGGCGCGGCCCGGCGCCGTCCGGCAGCTCCCGTACCCGCGTGACGATGTCGTGGAGCTGCGCGGGCACCGCGATCACGACGCTCGGTTCGTGGCGCGCGGCCAGCTCCAGGAACCGTTCCACGTCCCAGGTGTCCAGCAGCACATGGCTGCCGGTGCGGAACAGCGCCGCGTACACCGACAGGATGCCGAAGCAGTGGGTGAGCGGGCACGCCGACAGCACCGTGCCGGTGTAGGCGTCCGCCGAGTCCTCGGTGGCCACCCGCGCGTTGGTGAGCAGCGAGTCGTGCGTGTGCAGACAGATCTTGGGCCGCGCGGAGGTG
The DNA here is from genome assembly GCF_042755665.1 of Streptomyces sp. NPDC059142. NCBI lineage: Bacteria > Bacillati > Actinomycetota > Actinomycetes > Kitasatosporales > Streptomycetaceae > Streptomyces > Streptomyces sp. NPDC059142. The sequence goes on along the minus strand of NZ_JBHZDA010000124.1, from coordinate 4,366 downwards.
GTCCCGGAGGACGGCAGCAGCACGAACGGCGAGTCGGGGCGTACGTCCACCGGATCGGGCCGCTGCCCGGACCACCGGTCCAGGAACCCGGTCACGGACTCCGCGTCGGGCGCCGTGTCCCCCGCGATCAGTACGGCGCGCAGGGTGGGCAGCGCCTCGCGCAGGGCCGCGGCGGTCAGCGGACCGTCGCCGTCCTGGGTGCGCGCCGGCAGCGCCACCGCCGCCGGGCCGACCCGCTCCAGCAGGGCGCGTACGTCGGAGGCGGCGTTGCCCTGGTGCACCGGCATCGTCACCGCGCCGATGGAGGCCGCCGCCAGATGGAGCGTCAGATACTCCCAGCAGTTGGGCAGATGGAGGGCGACCACATCACCGGGGGCGACGCCGCCGGCCTGGAGTCCGCGCGCCAGCGCGTCCACCTCGGCGCTCCAGGCGTGCCAGGTCCGGGTGCGTTCCCCGTCGAGCAGGGCGACCGCGTCGCCGCCCCGGCGCACCGCCGCGCCGAACAGCGCGGGCAGGGTCAGCCCGTCCAGGGCCAGGCCCGTGGCGCCGGGCGGATCGGTCAGGTAGTCGTGGGTGTGGACGGGCACCATCACTCCTGGGGTGTCGAGCGTCGCCGTCTGAGAGGGAACCGCTCCAGACTCTTGCCGCGCGGGCCGGGTTTTCCCTAGAGATCCCGCCAAGAGGTGCGGACACCCGGTCTCCGGGGAAACGGGCGCGGCCCGGCGGCCGGGACGGGCCGCCGGGCCGCACAGCGGGTCCGGACCTGTTCTAGGACAGGGCGGGTTCCGCGGCGGCCCGCGGCGGCGCGGGCGCGGGGGCGGGCTCGCCGGGGGCCTCCCGCCCGGGGAATCCGGTGCCGAGCAGCCGCAGCAGCGGTGCGGCCTTCACGGCCGTCTCCTCGAACTCCTCCGCCGGGTCGGACAGCGCGATGACGGCGCCGCCGACGCCGTACCGCAGCCGGTTGCCGCTGAGGACCACCGTACGGATGACGATGGACAGGTCCACCGCGCCGTTCAGCGAGAAGTAGCCGATGGCGCCCGAGTAGACACCGCGCGGCCCGCCCTCCAGCCGGTCGATGATCTGCATCGTGCGGATCTTCGGGGCGCCGGTCATCGACCCGCCGGGGAAGGCCGCGCGCACCGCGGCCACCGGGCTGCTGTCGGGGCGCAGCCGGGCCCGGACGGTGCTGACGAGCTGGTGCACCGTCGCGTACGTCTCCACCTGGAACACCGGGTCGGCGACGACCGAGCCGACCGCCGCGCACCGGCCCAGGTCGTGACGGACCAGGTCGACGATCATCAGGTTCTCGGCGCGGTCCTTCTCGCTGGTCGCCAGGGACTCGACGAGGCGGCGGTCCTCGCCGGGGGTGGCGCCGCGCGGCCGGGTGCCCTTGATGGGCTTCGACTCCATGGCGCCGTGCCGGTCGATCCGCAGGAAGCGCTCCGGGGAGCTGCTGAGCACGGCCATCGGGCCGAAGTGCAGGAACGCGGCGAACGGCGCGGCGCTCACCCGGCGCAGCGCCCGGTAGGCGGCCCACGGGTCGAGGTCGGTGTCGGCCTCCGCCATGTTGGTCAGACAGACCTCGTACGTCTCACCGGCGGCGATCTCCTGCTGGCAGACGTCGATCAGCTTGAGGTAGGCGTCCCGGTCGTGGCGCAGCTCCACCGGTCCGGTGGTGCACTCGGGCGCCTCCGCGCAGGGCCCCGGCCGCCGGCCCGCGATGGAGTCCAGGCTCCGCGCCGTCTCGGCGAGCCAGGCGCGCGCGGTGTCCTCGGCGCCGTCCTCCGCCAGGGTCAGCAGATGGCTGGTGCCCGTGTAGTGGTCCAGGACGAGGGCCCGGTCGGCGAAGACCATGGCGGCGTCCGGGTCGGGGGAGCGGTGCGCGGCGTCGCCGTCGCACTCCGCCTTCAGCTCGTAGCCGAGGTAGCCGACCCAGCCGAGGGCGAACTCGAAGGGCAGCTCGGGTATGTCGGTGCGCAGGCCCGCCCGGTCGTTCTCCAGCCACTCCAGGAAGGGGCTCTCGACGGTACGGGTGCCGTCCGCGCCGCTGACGGTCACGGTGCCGGAGGGGACGTCGGCCTTGGCGATCCGGGCGAGCGGGCCCGAGGCGTCGCCCATCACGGAGAGCCGGCCGAGCCGGTCGCCCGCGCGGCTGCTGTCGAGCCAGAAGGGGTGGTCGCCGGTGCGGAACAGGGTGTCGAAGGCGACCTCGGGGTCCCAGCGGGTGGGCAGCTGCTCGGCGATGACCCGCAACCGCCGTACCGGAGGGGCGGCTTCGTCCTCGGTCCGCGCGGCCGGGGCGCTGCGGGCGGGCGCGGCGGCGGGGACCCGCGCGCGGCCGTGGAGTTCGGTGAGGCGGCGGAAGTTCTCCAGCAGACGGTGGCCCTCGCGGGTGCCGATCGACTCGGGGTGGAACTGCACGCCCCACAGCGGCAGCCGGCGGTGGCGCAGCGCCATCAGCACGCCGTCCGGCGACCAGGCGGTGCCCTCCAGCTCCGGCGGCAGGTCGGTCACCGCGAGGGAGTGGTAGCGGACGACCTCCAGCGGCTGCGGCAGCCCCTCGAAGAGCCCGGTGCCGTCGTGCCGTACGGCGGAGGTCCTGCCGTGCCGGGGCTCGGGCGCGCGTCCCACGCGGGCGCCGTGGGCGAGCGCCATGCCCTGGTGCCCCAGGCAGACGCCGAGCACCGGGAGGCGGCCCTCGGCGGCTATCTCGGCGCACAGCCCGAAGTCGGCGGGCCGGTGCGGGGTGCCGGGGCCGGGGGACAGCACGACGTTGTCGAACGCGTCGAGCAGACCGGGCCGCCAGGCCGGGTCGTCGTTGGGGATCACCTCCGGCTCCTGTCCGTTGACCCGGGACAGGTAGTGGAAGAGGTTGTAGGTGAAGGAGTCGTAGTTGTCGACGAGAAGAGTGCGCATGATGTCCTTGTCCAGAGGCGCGTGAGCGGAAAGTGACGTGGGAGGCGACGGACGGGGGGTGCCGTCCGGCCGTGGACGGTTCTCCTGCTGCGCGGCGGCCCCGGCCGTGGCGGACGTGCTCAGGCACGATGCCGGTCGGCGTGCTTCGGTCACGGCTCCAGCGCCTGCCCGGGCGGCGGTCCCGCCACCACCCGGGCCGGACGCTCAGGAGGCGGGGGCGAGGGCGCGGGCGATCTCGGCCTGGACGGCGGCGAGGTGCTGGATGAGGAAGAAGTGACCGCCGCCGAAGGTACGCAGCCGGTAGGACCCGGTGGTGTGGTCCGCCCAGCGCTCGGCCTCCGCGATCGTGGTCAGCGGGTCGTCCTCGCCGGTCAGTACGGTGATGTCGCAGCCTACCCGGCGGTCCTCGGGGCACGAGTACGTCTCGATGGCGCGGTAGTCGCCGCGCAGCGCGGGCAGCGCCATACGGAGGATCTCCTCGTCGCCGAGGACGCCCGCGGCGGTGCCGTTGAGCCGCTTCATCTCCGCGACGATGCCGTCGTCGTCCCGCAGGTGGACCTCCTCGGCGCGGGTGGTCGAGGGGGCACGGCGCCCGGAGGCGAGCACTTCGCGGGGGCCCGCGCCCTTCTGCTCCATCCGCCACGCCGTCTCGAAGGCGAGGGCCGCGCCCATGCTGTGCCCGAAGAACACCGTCGGGCGCTCGTCCAGCGCGAGCAGTTGAGCGGTGATCAGGTCGGCCAGCGTGCCGAGATCCTCGACGCAGGGTTCCTTGCGGCGGTCCTGGCGGCCGGGGTACTGGAGCGAGACGACCTCGGCGGACGGCGCGAACCGGGCCGAGACCGGGTGGTAGAAGCTGGCGGATCCCCCGGCGTGGGGGAAGCAGACCAGCCGGACCGCGTCGGTGCCGGCCGGGTGGTAGCGCCGTAGCCAGAGGGCCGCGGTGTCGTCAGCAGCGGTGGTCACGGTGGGTGTCCCTTCAGTGGTTCTGACCGGCGGTGCTCCGCCGGCCGGTGGTCCGCGCGCGCCACGACCGGGGCCCGGCCGTCGGACCGGGCGTCGGGCCGGGTCCCGTGGCGCCGGCCGGGCCCGTGGTCGTGGGTTCCCGCACGGCGGGTCAGTCCTCGCGGACGGCGACCGAGCGGGAGGGGCACAGGTCGCCCGCCGCGAGGACCGCGTCCCGGTCCTCGGCGCCGGGGGCCTCGTTGAGCAGGACGACGAACCCGTCGTCGTCCTGGTCGAAGACGTCCGGCGCGTTCAGGACGCACTGGCCCGCTCCGACGCAACTCTCCTGGTCGACGGTGACACGCATGGTGCTTGGCTCCTAGAAGTGAGAGGGACCGTGGCGTGGGGGGGGGGGGACGGGGCCGGCGCCCCCCCCCCCGCCCCCGGGGCCGGGGCGGGGGGGACCCCAGCCGCCCGAAGGGAGATACAAAAAACACACACCCACACC